>CAKSXP010000165.1 GCA_934515035.1 uncultured Oscillospiraceae bacterium | reverse complement strand
ATGCGCCAGTTCTCCGCCGACAAGCGCGAGAGCTATCTGCGCACCTTCCTCGGCCGCATGCTGTTCTCGGGAGACGAGGTCTATAAAAACGTATCCGTTCTCTCCGGCGGCGAAAAGGTTCGATGCATGCTGTCCAAAATGATGCTCGAGAGTGCAAACATCCTCATGTTTGACCAGCCGACGAACCACCTCGACCTTGAAAGCATCGCCGCTCTTAACAACGGCATGAGCGCATTTGCTCACAACATCATCTTCTACAGTCATGACCATCAGCTGACCCAGACCGTTGCAAACAGGATCATTGAGCTGACGCCCGACGGCTGCATCGACAGAAGCATGACCTATGACGAATATATGCACCTTACCGGCCGTGACGGGCAGGAAAGAGTCGAATAAGTGCAAACAGTGCATTGTACTTATCGTAAATAGAAATGTACAAGACGTATTTTAAGTGTTAAACTTAGATAAGTTACATGAAATTAAATTTGGAGGAAATGACATGTCTAAACCCAAAGTTTTTATCTCCGACGACATTTGCAAGCAGAGAGAAGACGGCTCTTATTACCTCTATGGCAGTGTTTGCCCCAAGTGCGGACACAAGTCCTATCCTGCCAGCGGTTTCTGCACCAAGTGCCTGTGCGAAGAACAGGAAGAGTATGAGATAGCCGACACCGGCACGATCTACTCCTACACCATCACCCGCACCAAGCCCCCCTACGGCAACTTCCCCAAGCCCCATCCCATCTGCTGGGTCAGCATCCCTGAAAGCGAAGCGCGCGTGACCGCTCCTCTGTTCATCGAGGAAGAGGCTGACTACAAGGTCGGCGCCACCGCAAAGATGGAGTTTGCAACCTATTGGGAAGATGAGGACAAGATTGTCATCGGCCCCAAGTACCATATCGTTAAGGAGGACAAATAAATGAGAGACGTATATATTCTCGGCGTTGGTCAGACCAAGTTCACCAAGCAGCCCGAGCTCCATCCCTCCCGCCTTGGCGAGATCGCTGTCCGCGCCGCCATCGCTGACGCCGGCATCGACCCCCGCAAGATAGAGATCGCCTATGCCGCCCACTGCGAAGGCTCCAGCCAGCAGTGCGAAGATATTCTCAAGTATGTCGGCGTTGCCGCCATCGAGATGCACAACATCGAAAACGCCTGCGCTTCCGGCGGTGACGCTGCCCACTCCCTGTGGAAGGACATCGCCCTTGGATACAAGGATATCGGTATCGCTATCGGCGTTGACTCCCTCACCCGTTCCAAGCTCAACGGCGGCCTCATTCCTACCGCCGAGGGCGATATCGACGGACTTATGGGTATCACCATGCCCGGTCTCGCCGCCCTTAACGCAAAGCGTCTTATGGAAGCCCGCGACATGACCCTCGAGGATCTCGCCTATGCTTCCATCAAGAACCACAGGAACGCCGTTTCCAACCCCTATGCACATTTCCGCAAGGCTATCACCTTCGAAGATGTCATGAACGCAAAGATGATCTCCGACCCCATCACCGTTCTGCACTGCTGCCCGCAGTCCGACGGCGCCGCCGCTGTCATCATGTGCACCAAGGAAATCGCCATGCAGTACACCACCAAGCTCGTCAAGATCGAGGCTTCCTCCCTCCTGTCCAGCCCGTACACCGCATGGAACGAGGACGTCCTCGAGGCTCCTCTAATCCGTATGCTCGCCGATGACGTTTACACCAAGTCCGGCATCGCTCCCGAGCAGATCCAGGTCGTTGAGCTTCACGATGCTTTCTCCCCCGAGGAGCTCTACATGTACGAAGTCATGCGTCTCTGCCCCGAAGGCGAGACCAAGAAGTTCATCCGTGACGGCGATGCCGAGATCGGCGGACGCTGCGCGGTCAACCCCTCCGGCGGACTTCAGTCCCTCGGCCATCCCCTCGGAGCTTCCGGCGTCCGTGTCGTCTGCGAGATCACCCATCAGCTCCGCGGCGAGTGCGGCGAGCGTCAGCAGCCGAACTGCCACGTTGGTCTGGCTCAGATGGTCGGCGGCGGACTGGTCACTCTGTCCAGCCCCGCGATCGGCTACATGAGCATCCTCACCAACTGATTACACCGGATCCGCAATATACTTCAATTTGATTTGAATTGCAGCCCCGGTTACCGGACAGTATGCTGTCCGGTAACCGGGGTGTTTTATTTATGCAAATATAAAAACCAAAGGGACCCTGTTGTCTGCCGGTCGCAGACAACAGGGTCCTTTTCTCTGTGCATGAGCCACAAGGACTCTTGGTCCTCATTATCACACGCTCATCGTATAGTTCGGCGCTTCTTTCGTGATATAAATATCGTGCGGATGGCTTTCCTTGAGGCCTGCGCTGGTGATGCGGACAAAGCGTCCGTTCTTTTGCAGGTAAGGCAGGTCAGGCGCTCCGCAGTATCCCATGCCGGAGCGAAGTCCGCCCATGAGCTGATATATCGTGTCGGAAACCGATCCCTTGTAAGGCACGCGGCCCTCGACGCCTTCCGGAACAAGCTTTTTGTTGTCCTCCTGGAAATAGCGATCCTTCGAGCCCTTGGCCATGGCAGCCATGCTGCCCATACCGCGGTAGACCTTGAACTGGCGGCCCTGAAAAACCTCTGTCTCTCCGGGGCTCTCCTCACATCCTGCCAGCAGTGAGCCAAGCATAACGACATTTGCACCGCCGGCAAGCGCCTTCACTATGTCGCCGGAATACTTGATGCCGCCGTCCGCTATGATAGGCACTCCGTACTTGTCCGCCATTGCGGCAGATTCCAGAACGGCGGTCATCTGCGGAACGCCAATGCCGGAAACGACGCGCGTCGTGCAAATGCTTCCCGGACCAATGCCGACCTTTACGCAGTCCGCGCCGGCCTTGATTATGGCCTCGGTCCCTTCGGCGGTCGCTACATTGCCGGCAATGAGCTCGACATCGGGGAATGCTTCCTTAACTCGGGTGATGTTGCGCAGGATGTTGGCAGAATGTCCGTGCGCGCTGTCGAGAACAAGGACATCGACTCCGGCGTCCACAAGTGCGCCGGCCCTGTCCATAACGTCGCTGGTGACGCCGATCGCGGCGGCGCAGAGCAGACGTCCGTGTCGGTCCTTTGCGGAATTGGGATAAGTCAGCGCTTTCTCGATATCCTTTATGGTTATCAGGCCCTTGAGCTTGAAGTCCTTATCGACAATGGGGAGCTTTTCGATCTTGTTGCGGCGGAGGATGTCCTTTGCCTCGGCAAGGGTCGTGCCCTCTCTCGCCGTTATAAGGTTGTCCTTAGTCATGATATCGTCAATGAGCCTGGTCATATCCGTCTCAAACTTCAGGTCGCGGTTGGTGATGATACCGATGAGCTTTCCGCTGTCATCAACGATAGGAACGCCGGAGATGCGGAACTTTGCCATCAGCGCATCGGCATCGGCAAGGGTATGCCCCGCGCTGAGCGAAAACGGGTTGGTTATAACTCCGTTTTCGGAACGCTTGACGATGTCGACCATCTCGGCCTGGACGTCGATCGGCATGTTTTTGTGGATAACGCCTATGCCGCCCTCACGCGCGAGCGCTATCGCCATTCTGTCCTCCGTGACAGTGTCCATCGCGGCGCTTATGAGCGGGATATTGAGCTTGATCTTTTTTGTGAGATTCGTTTCAAGCCTTACATCCGCCGGAAGCACAGAGCTTTCCGCGGGTATCAGAAGCACGTCGTCATAGGTAAGGCCTTCATATGCGAAACGATGTGCATAACTGCTTGTCATGTCCATAAAAGCAACCCCTCTAAAAGTTTAAATTTTTATAATTTTACTATTCCGCGATCTGATAGTCAACAGTCAATAGTCATAAATCTTCCAACCGCCGTGAAGGAAATAATACCATCCTGACGTATTCCCCGCAGTTCAAAGGCTTCTCCGTCCTTTTTTCCCCGCAATGCAACAACGCTCCCCGGCGGACACTCGGCACTGTAGTCGATCTGAAGCTCCCTGCAGAGCACCGGCTGCCCGCTCCAATACCCCAGCGCCTCACAGACAACATCGGCATATGCCGGCCCGGACAGGTGTCCGTTTACGTCGCAGTCGCCATACCTTATGGTGATCTCGCCTATCTGCGGCAGTTCGTCCCTTAGCCTGACGCGCTTGAGCGGCGGCGCACCCTCCGGCAGCGGAGCGTTGGAGAAAAGGCGCTCAACGGCGTTTGCGCGCAGGATATGTCTGGTTTTCTTCTCAACCGCCATCGAGACCATCGTCGTTTTGCCGGCAAGCGTCTCAGACGAATTGCGGAATTCTATGGTGCGGATATATGTGCCCCTTTCGAGCGTTCTGCCTGATACATCCGCAAAAAGTGTCTCTCCGCCCCGGACAGGAAGGAACTGCTCATATTTCAGACGTGCGAGCATCCAGACCGCACCGATCTCTTTCTCCATCCTTTCAAACGAAGCGCCCTCATGGTCTGACTGCCGGGACACTCCGTCGATTGCGATGCGCAGCATGGTTTTCGGCTTTACGTTGTCATGTATATCCGTTTCCAGCGATCTGATCCTGTATTCATATCGTGCCAATGCTCACTCACCTCCGGAACGTGTGTAATAGAATATGTACTGCTGAGCAAGTCCCGCATATTCGCCGAGCGTCTTGGGATCGAAATCCGCCGGAAAATGCTCTTTAAGCGCC
>CAKSXP010000164.1 GCA_934515035.1 uncultured Oscillospiraceae bacterium | reverse complement strand
AACCCTCCGTTTATCGTATAATAAACATATAAATTAATGCTTTCATCTGAAACGGAGATAATCGTAAATGCGGCAAAGATTAGCAAGATTTATGGCGGGGCGGAACGGCGCCGACCAGCTGACGCGGTTCGTATCCATTGCGGCGCTCGTGCTCGTCATTCTGAACCTCTTCATCGGCAGGAAGACCCACGGGGTCCTGTGGCTCGTCGCGCTTGCACTTCTTGTCTACTGCTACTGGCGTATGTTTTCCAAAAACGTCCAAAAACGCCGTGAGGAAAACGCCCGGTATATGCAGAAAGAGATGGCGGTACGCCGTTGGTTTGGCGTCAGAAAAGACATGTTCCGCCAGCGCAAGACCCACAAATTTTTCAAGTGTCCCTCCTGCCACAGCATTCTGCGCGTGCCGAGGGGCAAGGGACGTATCCGCGTTGTCTGCAGAAAATGCGGCAACGCATTCGAGACAAAAACCTGATGTTCGGGTTCGTTATTGCAAACACGCCGGCTCTGTCCGACGATGAAAAGCGGAAATACAGGGCGGCCTACTGCGGACTGTGCCGCGCGCTGCGCCTGCGTTCCGGCAGTCTCTCCCGGCTTACGCTCAACTACGACATGACATTTCTTGTCCTCGTCCTCAGTTCGATCTATGAGGACGAGGGCGCTTTCGGTGAAGAGCGCTGCTGTGCTCACCCCGCAAAGCGGCATGAATACTGGCACAGCGATTTCACCGGCTATGCGGCGGATATGAATATCGCGCTTGCATATTATGACTGCCTTGACAACTGGCGTGACGAACACAGTCCCGCGGCTTTCGCCTCCGCGCGCTTTCTGCGCAGCCGGTTCGAGGCCGCGGCTTCCCGCTGGCCACGCCAGTGCAATGTAATACGCGAGTGTCTCGGCGAGATCTCCACCGCCGAGGAACGGCGCGACCCCTCTCCCGATGTCTGCGCCAACAGTTTCGGCCGTCTTATGGGCGAGCTGTTTGCCGGTACCGGCGGCATATGGAGCGGACGCCTGCGCTCATTCGGCGAGGCTCTCGGCAGGTTCATCTACATCATGGACGCCTGCGTCGACTATACGCGCGATATAAAGCACGGCAGCTACAATCCCCTCGTGCTCATGTCCGGCCCGGATGCAGACGAGGACGAGCTTCGGAAAATACTCAACATGCTGATCGGCGACTGCGCTCTTGAGTTTGAAAAGCTTCCCATGACCCAGGACCTTGGAATACTTCGGAACGTTCTGTACTCCGGAGTATGGTTAAGATACGAACTGGAAAAGAAAAAGCGAGGTGCGGCAAATGACTGACCCCTATACCGTTCTCGGCGTCTCACATGACGCCGGTGACGAGGAAATCAAAAAAGCATACCGCACGCTCGCCAAAAAATATCACCCCGACCTCCATCCGGGAGATGAAACCGCCGCAAAAAAAATGAACGAGATAAACGCCGCCTATGACCAGATCAAGGACGCCCAGGCCCGCGCCGAATACGCCGCCGGGAAGAGCGGCTCCGCCTATGGCGGCTATGGCCCGTCCGGCGCTCAGTACGACCCGTGGAGCGATTTTTACAATTACGGACGGCAGAGATCATATTCGCAGGACAGCAGCGAACCCTCGGGAGTCCGCGCCGCGCGCAATTATATCGCGGCCGCTCACTATGCCGAGGCGCTCAACGCGCTCTCCGGCGTTGAGGCGGCGCAGCGCGGCGGCAGCTGGTACTATTACAGCGCAATTGCAAACTACCGGACCGGCAACAGGATAACGGCGCTTGAGCACGCGCAGACCGCATGCTCCATCGAGCCGGATAACGAAGAATATCACATGCTGCTGGAGCAGATACAGTACGGCGGAAATGTTTACGCCACGACCAGAGCGGGCTTTTCCATGGCCGGCGGCGACATGTATAAGCTGTGTATCGGCCTGTGCGCGGCAAACATGCTGTGCCGGTATCTCCCCTTCTGCGGATGCTGAAAACCAGGCCGTTACAGCGTCCCTGCCGGCAGTATCTGTCATCCGGCACAGACGGCACCCTCACATATAACTGACAAAATTCTTTTCGATCAGTTCATACTCAACCGAAGATTGAAGGCGGCCCAGTTGATCTTTCCACGAATCAATGTTAGTTCGTATCTTTTGGAAGCCAAGTGATTCGTAAACATGCTGCGCTCTTGTGTTCGTCAAGTTAGTATCAAGGACGATTTTGGAATAACCGTTTCTGAACAGCCAATCGATCAGCATACTCAGAACTTTTCTGCCGGCACCACGATTCTGGCAATCGGTTTCGCATATCTTAATACCGATTTCTGCGGCGCCATCCTCTGCATTGCGGTAATTGCATTCGCCGATCAGGCGGCCGCCTTCCTCAATGACCATAGAGCCGCTGCCAAGTCCTTCTATAACTTCTTCCTCGGTCGTTCCCAACCCGTTGGGAAAGCCCGCGTGCGCCATCACCGAGCCGTCATTCCACCAAGCGGCAAGCTGCTTTGCATCAGCAGCCCCGGCTTGACGGATCGTTAAGTTTTCATATTGAACTATCATCATTTCTTTCCTCCCGCGAACAGCAATTGATTTGACATATCAAGCGGTTCCGACTTTTCACAGATGTAAAAATGACAGCGGAGATACTATGCGCATTCTTCTTTGTGCAGGGTGTTTTTATCCTTCTCATCTGCCGTATATCCACTTTTTTGGTGTACATACGTTATAGCACACGGTCAGACCGGTTTTCAATAGAACTCCCGAAAATTGTCGCCATTGATCGGCAGCATTTATATGACAAGGACAGGCGGCGCCCAACCAGAGTTGAGTGCCGCCTGTTTTGCTGCGCGATCCTGTCTGCCCTTGTGTACTGCCCTATCAGCACACGACAAACGCTCTGTTTTTTTGTACGCAAAATGCCCCCTATTGTCATATGGTACAAAAAAAATAAACAACCCGAATTTAATTCATAAGTTTTCCCATGTTGTCTTATCTGTCAAGATATTGTAGACTATTTACAGAGATAAAATCAAACAAAAAACATTTTACGATCCAATGGGGGACCATGAAATGAAGCTTCTGGAAGAGCGCATCCGCAGAGACGGAAAAGTCAAGGACGGCAGCATTCTCAAAGTAGACAGCTTTCTCAACCACCAGATGGACGTTTCTCTTTTTAAAGCGATGGCTCTTGAGTGGAAGCGTCTTTACGATGGCTGCGAGATCAACAAAATACTCACGATCGAGGCTTCCGGCATCGGCATAGCCGTGATCGCGGCCGAGGTCTTTGACTGCCCTGTTATATTCGCCAAAAAGTCCAAGACCAAGAATATCGCCGGAGAGGTGTATACCGCCAAGGTAGAGTCCTTTACCCACGGCGTAGTTTACGATATCATTGTTTCAAAGGATTTCCTGCATGAAAGCGACAAGGTTCTCATCATAGACGACTTTCTCGCAAACGGCGCCGCGCTGAGCGGGCTTGCAAAGCTCGTAACGGACGCCGGTGCGACTCTGGTCGGAGCCGGCATCGCTATCGAAAAAGCCTTCCAGCCCGGCGGCGAGCTTCTGCGCGAACGCGGCGTTCGCGTTGAGTCTCTTGCCCGCATCAAATCCATGGGCGCCGACGGCTCGATCGAGTTCTGCTGAACGGAAGTCCTCTTTTTATTTTCTGTCAATCTTTTTTAAAAATATTTTTAGGAGGAAAAACATGAAAAAGATTCTTGCACTTCTGCTTGCTCTGACCATGGTTCTCGCTTTCTGCGCCTGCGGCGGCGGATCCGACAAGCCGGCAGACGAGGCCACCGACGCCCCCGCAGTCGACGAACCCACCGACGCTCCCGCCGATGAGCCCACCGACGAGCCCGCTGACGAGCCCGCCGCTGATGACTTCAAGGTCGGCGTCATTCTCGTCCACGACGAGAACTCCGGTTATGACATGGCTCACATCGAAGGCGTCTGGGCTGCCCGCGATGCGCTTGGCCTGTCCGACGACCAGATCATCTTCAAGTACAACATCGGTGAGACCGAGGCCTGCTACGACACCGCCGTTGACCTCGCCGAGCAGGGCTGCAAGCTCATCATCTCCGACAGCTTCGGCCACGCCAGCTACATGCAGCAGGCTGCCGAGGAATATCCCGACATCACCTTTGTTGCCGCCACCGGCGACAATGCCGCCAACACCGGCCTTGACAACTTCAAGAACATTTTCACCTATGTCTATGAGTCCCGCTACGTCTCCGGCGTCGTTGCCGGTCTGAAGCTCAAGCAGCTTCTCGACGAGGGCACCATCACCGATCCCTATGTCGGCTATGTCGGCGCTTACCCCTATGCAGAGGTCGTTTCCGGCTACACCGCTTTCTTCCTCGGCATCCGCTCCATCGTTCCCGAGGCTCACATGGACGTCACCTATACCAACAGCTGGTATGATCCCGTCGCCGAGGGTGAGGCTGCCAACCAGCTCATGAGCCGCGGCTGCGTCATCATCGGCCAGCACGCCGACTCCACCGGCGCTCCCTCCGCTGTTCAGGCCGCACAGGATGCCGGCTCCGTCGTTTACTCCGTCGGCTACAACATCGACATGCTCTCCGTTGCTCCCACTGCTGCTCTGACCTCCGCTCAGAACTGCTGGGGCGTTGTGTACACCGAGCTGATCAAGACCGCCATGGCCGGCGGCACCT
>CAKSXP010000163.1 GCA_934515035.1 uncultured Oscillospiraceae bacterium | reverse complement strand
GACTTGTTCTTATAAACATGATAGGTCTTGAGAGGGTCGGCAATCAGGTCAAAGACGCACATTCTCGGGTTCAGTGAGGAGAAGGGATCCTGGAATATGAGCTGCATGTTTTTCTGCATCTCGCGTCTCTGCTTGCCCTTGAAGTTGGTGATATCAGTTCCTTCGAACTCAATCTTTCCACCGGTCGGCTCAATAAGACCAAGGACAACACGTCCGAGAGTGGACTTGCCGCATCCGGATTCGCCGACAACACCAAGAGTCTTTCCTTCATCTATCGTGAAGTTGATTCCATCGACAGCGTGAAGCTCACCGGCATTTGTTTTGAAATATTTCTTAAGATCTGTTACTTTCAGCAGTTCAGCCATTGGTTTTCTCCTCTCCGGCGGCCATGTGGCACCTTACAAAGTGACCGGGCTCAACCTCATAGTTCTCAGGTACGATCTGAGCGCACTTCTCGGTCGCGAACTTGCAGCGCGGATGGAATTTGCATCCTTCGGGCAGGTCAGCCGGGTCGGGCATCAGGCCGACAACAGGACTCAGTCTGTCAACATCTTCGTCCAGGCTGGGGATAGCGCCGAACAGACCGATAGTATAGGGGTGCTTAACGTTATTGAAGATATGCTCAGCGGTGCCGTACTCGATGATCTCGCCTGCGTACATGATGGCAACCTTTTCGCAGCACTCGGCCACGATGCCAAGGTCATGGGTGATCATGAGAACAGACGTATTGACCTTCTTCTTAAGGTCGTTGATCATATCCAGAACCTGTGCCTGGATAGTAACGTCCAGAGCGGTGGTGGGTTCGTCCGCGATCAGAAGGCTGGGCGAGCAGGCCAGCGCCATTGCGATAACGACGCGCTGCTTCATACCGCCGGAGAACTGATGGGGGAAGTCGGAAGCACGCGCTGCGGGGATTCCGACCATCTCCAGCATCTCGCCGGCCTTAACGGCGGCTTCTGCCTTGCTGCAATCGTTGTGCAGATAGACGACCTCGGAGATCTGATCGCCGACACGCATGATCGGGTTCAGAGAGGTCATAGGATCCTGGAATATCATGGAGATGTCGTTGCCGCGCATCTTGCGGAGCTCATGGCCGTTCATCTGCATGATGTCAACGCCATCGAAGGTGATGCTGCCGCTGATGATCTTTCCGGGGGGATCCGGCACGAGGCGGAGTATGCCAAGCGCAGTGGTAGTCTTACCGGCACCCGTCTCACCGACGAGGCCAAGGGTCTCGCCTCGCTCGATCTCGAGGCTGACGTTGTTGACAGCCTTGATGGTGCTGTCGTGGGTTATAAAGTGGATCGTAAGATCCTTGATTTCCAGCATTGCCATAGCGATTTCCTCCTTACTGCTTCAGCTTCGGGTCAAGAGCATCTCTCAGGCCGTCGCCAAAAATGTTGAAAATAACGAGCGGCCAGAAGTCACGCAGATAGGAACGTCCACCGGAGAGGATGGAACCCCATTCAGGCGTGGGGGGCTGAACGCCCAGACCGACGAAGCTCAGGCCGGATATAGCCATAATGCAGCCGCCGATACGGAGGGTGGAGTCAACTATGATAGGAGCGAGCGTATTGGGAAGAATGTGCTTGAAGATGATACGCGCATTGGTGGAACCGGTAGCGCGGGCAGCTTCGACATACTCCTGGTCACGCAGCTGCATGACCGTCGAACGCATCAGTCGGGCAGAGCTCGGAATACCGCTGATCGAAACGGCCAGAGCGGTATTGAAAACGCCGTTGCCGAGCGCCGCAGAAACGGCGACCGCCATCAGCATCTGGGGTATTGCCATAAGGATGTCCAGAAGACGCATGATGATCGTGTCGACCCAGCCCTGGAAGTATCCGCAGATAGCGCCGATGAACATTCCTATGCCAAGAGAGATGGCAACAGAGATGACTGCAACGAGCAGCGAGATACGTCCGCCGTAAAGCAGGCGGGAGAACAGGTCACGGCCATAGTTGTCAGTGCCGCACAGATGCTTAAGGCTGGGCATCTCGAAGCGGTTGGAAAGGTCGATTGCTTCATAATCGTAGGGAGCGATCAGCGGAGCGGCAATGACCGAAATGATGACGACCAAAACTATTATCATGCCGACGACGGCAAGCTTGTCATGGAACAGGCGACGCATGATGTCGCGTCCCTGGCTATGGCGTCGTGTTGCCATATCTCCAAGACTCTCGGCATATTTTTCCTTCTGTTTTTTAGTTACAGGCATCTTTTAAGCCTCCTTTGCAGCGGGTGCAGAAGCAGCGGTCTTCGCTTTCTTCTTTTTCTTTCCTGAAGTGTACTGAGCCATAATACGCGGATCGATGTAAGCATATGCAATATCGACGAGCAGGTTCAGCACGCATATCGTGGTGGAAATCAGAAGAACAGAACCGTTGATAACAGGATAGTCACGGTTCGTGATGCCGTTCATCATAAACAGGCCAAGACCGGGAATGCTGAATATGGTCTCGATGATAACGGAACCGCCCATTATCATACCAAGCTGCATACCAACGACGGTAACAACGGGGATAAGTGCATTCTTGAGTGCATGTCTGCGGATTATAACGCTCTCTTTAAGACCCTTCGCACGAGCGGTGCGTATGTAGTCGGCACGAATGACCTCCAGCATACTCGAGCGCGTCATTCTTGTCAGTACGGCCAGTCCGGACAAGCCTCCGCACACGATAGGCAGAACGTAATGCTTCCAGGTTTCGAAGCCGGTGGCCGGGAACCAGCCAAGCTTCAGGGAGAACAGCAGCTGCGCCATGAGCGCCAGCCAGAAGTTAGGCATAGCGGCAAAGAACATGGCGAAAATGGTCACCAGATAGTCCCAGACGGAATACTGCTTGACCGCAGAGAGAAGTCCAAACAGAATACCGAGAACGATCGACATCGCAACGCTGAACAGGCCAAGCTTCAGCGTGGTTCCGATTCTGAATGCCATCTCACTGCCGACCGCAAGCCCGGTTGAATAGGACTTGCCGAAGTCGAACTTCGTGACTATGTTTGCAATATAAGTGAAGAACTGCTGCCAGAAAGGAACATCGAGTCCATACTCATGCGCCTTTGCGGCATACAACTCTTCAGTGTAGTTGTTGCCCAACATAGCCATTACCGGGTCACCAGGCGCGAAATGGCTGATAGAAAAGACTATCAGGATAACGCCAAACAACACCGGTATCATCCACAGGATGCGCTTAATGATGTACTTTGACAATTTCTTCTCCTCACTTTGCTTTCCGTCCTGCCGCGGACGGATGGATTCTGGTTTTGGCCGTCTATGTCATACGCATATGCGTTTAACATACTATATAATGATAGTACCTATAAAAATATTGAATAATTGCTTCTTTTGATTTTATTATAAATGTGTCGAATTGTATAATGCATATGCTGCATTGCGCAATTCACTGTTTGCATAGTGCACAATGTGCGTTTCTCGAAAAACAAAAAAGAGACCTCTGCACCGCTCCGGGGTCTTTTGCATGGCGGCGCTTATTGAGGACGTTCAAATTTCGAGTTGCTTCTACACATTTTTACATACAAATTATACAGACGTTTTCTATTTTTGTAAATCACATAATACAACATATTGATTACTTATTTTGCAATAAGCATGCGAATTATTGGAATTTGTGCTAAAAATGCACCAATTTTCAGTTTTTGCAAACGATATACCTGAATTATGAAACATCACTGATATGAATATCTGTTATTATATATAGTAATGTTACCATCGGCTGGCAAGGGCGGACGCGCCTGACAGCCGATGGTAAAAACGCCGTATCAGAAAAAGGAGAGCACATTCAATTGAACCGTAAAGATAACACAATAATAACAAAAGGCAAGCTTGCAAACAAGTACTTCATTCTGGTTCTTCTGGTAAGCATTTGTCTTAACCTCGACCAGAACCTTTTGAATAACTCGATCACGCTCTATTTAACGCATCTCGGAGGCAGCACCAAGATAAGCGGAATGATCGGTATCCCCTTTGCAATATGCGCGATCATCGCCCGTATCATCGGTGGTTATCTGACCGACCATGCGGGGCGGCGCGTTACCATGGCCGCCGGCTGCTTCATTTTCGGCGTCTCCGTCATTCTTTTCGGAATGACAGGAAGCTTTATCGCCCTGTTCTTCATGCGCGGCATACACGGCTTCGGCTACTCGATCGCAAACACGCCTATCTCCGCCGCCACAATGGACACCTGCCCGCCCGAAAAGCAGAAACGTGCCTCCGGCCTTTTCTATCTTCCCTCCGCCGTCTCGATCTCGATCTCCGGCATGATCTCCGTTGCCTTTGCCGGACACGGAAAGTTCACCGAGTTCTACATACTGGCCGGCTCCATCCTTATCGTCGGCGGCATACTCGCTCTTGCCTGCAACTATGAAAGGCTGGTCGACTTCCGCGCAAAGAAGGAAAAAGGCTCTGAAACATATCGCGGCATTTCAAAATTTTTTGACACATGCGCAATCCCCGCAGCCGTTCTTTCCGTCATCGGATGTCTGTCCACTGCTTTTGTAAACTGCTTTATTCTCCTCTACGCACAGGAGCGCGGTTTCCAGAACACCGGCCTGTTTTTCACCATCGCAGCGGTCGTTATGCTGTGCATGAACCTGTCCGTCGATATGATACTTAACAGGATCTCAGAGGTAAAAGCGCTGATAATATCCTTTACTGTACTGCTCCTCGGCTATCTTCTCCTCGCGCTGACCG
>CAKSXP010000162.1 GCA_934515035.1 uncultured Oscillospiraceae bacterium | reverse complement strand
TATCTGGAGTATATCGCAAAGATGCAGGAGCTTGACCTTGAGGTCGCCAGCGAGTTTGTCCAGATGGCGTCAAATCTGCTGTATATCAAGACCAAAACTCTGCTTACTGGCGATGAGGAGGTATCCGAGCTTGAACTGCTCATGTCAAGCCTCGAACAGTTGAAGGCCAAGGATTCATATGCGGCTGTCCGCGCTGTAACGCCGGAGCTTTCAAGGATGAGCATGCGCGGACTTCTGCTTTACTCCACGCCGGGAGAAACGCTTCCGAAATACGGAGAATACAGCTACCGGCACGATGGAGCCGAACTGCTTCAGGCAATGTATTCGGTTTTTTCCAGGGGCGGAAAAGCGCCCGAGGAGGAAAAAAACGTTTCCCGCATTGTGCCTAAGCGCATCACCTATCCGGTCGAAGACAAGAGCAGACAGATAATCGAGCTTCTGCGAGAAAAGGGAAGCGAATATATGTCCGGCCTTTACAGAATGTGCGACAGCAGATCCGAGATCGTCGCCACCTTTGTCTCGGTCCTGGAGCTGTGCAGCATCGGAAGCGTCTTTATAACTCTTGACGGCGATGAGCTCCTTATAAATTTTGCCGGCGGCGATACCGGGGACATCCTGCAAAATCTAAGCTTTGAGTGAATGAGGAAATGCAATGGAAAGAGACGAGATCAAGTCTGCGGTCGAGGCTATACTGTTTGCTTCCGGCGATCCTGTACCTGTTGACAGGATAGCCGCCGTTCTGGGAACTTCGGCAGAAGAGATCGATGGATGCGCAAAAGAGCTTTCGGATGAATACAGCTTCAACCGCAGAGGCATCCGGCTTGTAAAGCTCAACGAGATGCTTCAGCTTTGCTCGGCGCCGGAGTGGGCAACGGAGATATCCCACGCACTGGAGCAACGCAAGCCCCCCAAGCTTACGCAGGCGGCGCTTGAAGTGGTGGCGGTCGTTGCATATTACCAGCCGGTGACAAGAGCCTATATCGAGCAGGTGCGCGGCGTTGACAGCTCTTATACTGTCGGAATACTCACAGAGCGCGGACTGATAGAGCCATGCGGAAAACTTGATGTTCCGGGAAGGCCCACGCTGTTCAAAACGACAGAGCTTTTTTTGAGAACACTTGGAATATCTTCGCTGGACGAGCTGCCCGAACTGCCGGATATGACGACGGATGAGGGATTGGAAAAGCTTGAAAGCGCGATCGAGGCGCTTAAGGCGGCCGACGACGGGCAAATGATCATGCTTGAGGACGGGAGTCTTGCCGAGAGCATCAAATAAGCCGTTGTGAGTACGGGGGCGATAAAATTTGGTCATACTGATAATAATACTGCTTGTACTTGCGCTTATTCTGCTCCTGCCTGTCGGAGCGGATGCCTATATTGAAAACTCCGGCGGATATGTAATGATCAAAGCCGGGCCTTTTCGATTCAGACTGCTGCCGTTTGCGGGCAAAGGAAAAAGCGGCAAGGCAAAAAAAGAAAATAACGCAAAGAAGAAAAAAGCTTCTCGGGGCCGAACGGGGCCTGACGGCGGGAAAAAGTTTTCTATTAAAGGGATAATGCCCTATGTCCGAATGGGACTGCATGCGATGGAGCGCTTCAGGCGGAGGCTCTGCGTAGACCTGTTTGAATTAAAGCTTGTGTGCGGAGGGACCGACCCATGTAATACCGCGATGAGTTACGGCTATATTTCGGCGGCTGCCGGGGCGCTGGTGCCCTTCGCAGAGCGGGCGTTCAGGATCACCGAGAAAAGGATAAACATCGACGTCGATTTTGACAGCGGGAGTTTTTCTTATTACGCCAGACTGATATTTACCATACAGATTTGGGAAGCTCTTTATATTTCGTTTGCATTTTTATATGAATTTATTATGTTCAGGATAAAACAGCACAAGCAGAATCGGAAACAAGAAAGGAATGACGATAATGGAGAATCAGATCAGCGAGCTTATGAACGTGACGATGACCAATCTAAAGAACATGGTGGACGTAAATACTATCGTCGGAGAACCGATAACGTCGCCTGACGGAGTTACGCTCGTGCCGGTCTCCCGGGTGAGCTTTGGATTTGCATCGGGCGGAAGCGAGTTTCCCGTCAAGGACAAGGCACAGAATGGTTTTGGCGGAGGAAACGGCGCCGGAGTAAAAATCGAGCCCATAGGTTTTCTTGTTGTAAAGGACGGCAACGTTCGCATGCTGAATATAGCGCCGCCCGCGGGTACGCCTGTGGACAGAATACTTGACCTTGTTCCGGACGTTCTCGACAGAGTTGAAGGGTTTATAAACAGCAGGAACAAGACCGAAGAGTGATACCTGGATAAACGGGACCGTATCTGCTAATAATAAGCACTGCCCAAATTCTGATAGGGTGGTGCTTATTTATGAAAAAATGTATTGTTGCAGCGGCTTTGCTTTTGATCGCGGCTGCGGCAGCTCCGGCGGCTTATGCCGTTTCTGAGGAACCGGCGATAAGCGCGAAAGCGGCTATCGTGATCCACGCGGACACGGGAAACGTCCTGTATGAAAAGAATGCGGACGAACAGATGCTCATTGCCAGCACGACAAAGCTTATGACGGCCCTTGTTGTGTTGGAAAACTGCCAGCCGGATGAAAAGGTCGAGATAAAACCCGAATATACGCTTGTTGAGGGATCTTCGATGTACCTGAAGCCGGGGGACAGCTATACGGTGGAGCAGCTGCTGTATGGTATGATGCTGGCTTCGGGAAATGATGCAGCTCTGGCTCTCGCTTACCATACGGCGGGAAACGTGGAGGGCTTTGCGGATATGATGAACGAGGAAGCGGCCCGGCTGGGCTTGTCCGGCAGCAGCTTCAAAAATCCTCATGGACTTGATGAGGAAGGGCATTATTCCTGCGCTCGCGACCTGGCCGGGATCATGCGCGAGGCGATAAAGGATGAGCTGTTTTGCCAGATCATTTCCACACGCAGTTATACATGCGGTGAGCAGACCTATATAAACCACAACAAGCTTCTGTGGAACTGCAAAGGCGTCCTCGGCGGAAAGACCGGCTATACGATGGCGGCGGGAAGAAGCCTGGTCTCCTGCTGCTGTCGCGGAGATATGAAGCTCATATGCGTTACACTCTCGGACCCTGACGACTGGAACGACCATGCCGTTCTGTATGACTGGGGATATGAGAACTACGAATATGACAATCCCCTGGGCACTTTTGCCAGAATTTCGGTACCCGTCATTTCCGGGAATAAAAGGAGAGTCACGGTCGCGGTTTCCGGAGATTTTCGTGTTTTCAGAGAAAGAGGCACAAAGGCCGAGCTTGAAACCGATATGGACAGATTCGTGTTTGCCCCTGTAAACGCCGGGGATATTGCCGGCAGAGTCAAGGTCATTATTGATGGGGAAACGGTTTCGGAAGCCGAACTGTGCTTTTGTGAGAGCGTGGATGTCGATAAAAGCGCGGCACTGACGCCGTGGGAACGCTTCAAGAGGATATGGTATATGTCCATGCGGTATGGCTACACGCTGCGTTAGCCCACTGAACGGAGAGATGATATGATACAGCGACTGCAAAAAATAATATCGGCGGCGGGAGTTTCCTCCCGCCGCGCGGCGGAAAAGCTCATATCCGACGGCAGGGTCACGGTCAACGGAAAGCCGGCCGCTTTGGGCGACAGCGCCGACCCTGATGCCGATATTATCGCGGTGGACGGAAAAACGATCTCAGCGGCTGGGCAGAGAATATACATAATGCTGAACAAACCGCGCGGATATGTGACCACGCTCAGCGATGAACGGGGAAGGAAATGTGTTTCCGACCTTGTAAGCGACGCAGGCGTCAGGCTTTATCCCGTCGGACGTCTTGACATGGATTCTGAGGGACTTTTGCTCATGACAAACGACGGTGAAGCGGCAAACGCGCTCATGCATCCGTCTCACGGCGTTGTAAAGACATATCTTGTCACGGTTTCCGGCGATAAGCTGGAAGAGTCGATCGCGCGGCTTGAAGGTGATTTTCAGCTTGACGGCAGGAGCGTAAGAGCGCAAAAGGTGAAAACAGTCAGCTTTTCTGACGGCAGAGCGGTCGTGGAGATCGGGATAACACAGGGCCTCAACAGGCAGATAAGACGAATGTGCGAGCAGGCGGGACTGCGTGTACACAGACTGCGCCGCATTTCGGAGGGAAACCTGCATCTTGGCTCGCTTCGAAGCGGAAAATGGAGGAATCTGACCGCAGGGGAAGTGCAGTATATAAAGAATATGACAGAATAACGAACACAGTGCCGCTCTTATTTTGCAGGATTATCACCGCCAAAATGCAGTTTTTTCTTGCATTTTGGCTAAAGTACTGTACAATATCATTTGTTATGCTGGAACTTGCATCAAACTTGCAATTATATACTGTTTAGGGAGCCCGAGAAATGGAAAAAGATATACTGTCTCAAATTAAAACGGCAATCCCGACGTTTTCCAAAGGTCAACGCCTGATCGCTCAATATATAACCGAAAACTTTGACAAGGCTGCATTTCTCACAGCCGGAAAACTTGGAAAAAACGTTGGTGTAAGCGAATCGACAGTCGTGCGCTTTGCCGCGGAGCTCGGATATGACGGATATCCCGGCATGCGCAAGGCGCTTCAGGATGTTGTTCGCAACAGGCTCACATCCGTTCAGCGCATCGAGGTCGCAAAAGAGATGATCGACGACCGGAATGTCCTTAAAGCGGTCCTTGGGGCCGACATTGATAAGCTTCAGTCAACGCTGGAC
>CAKSXP010000161.1 GCA_934515035.1 uncultured Oscillospiraceae bacterium | reverse complement strand
ATACAGGATACCGAGTATAAAGAACACGATGGAGAATCCCAGTCCGGTACCCGAGCCGTTAAGCGCATCGCGGATGGAACTTCCCGCAATGATCCCCCCGATTATGTAGAAAACAAGTGACGGCAAAGTCCAGAGAAACAGGAAGAGGTAATACCAGATATATCCCATTATCGCGCGGGAGAAAACCGAAAATCCCTCCAGCACGCTTGACATGCGGGGCTTTTTTCCGGAAGTCTCTTCAAGATACCATGTGCATATGCCCACCTTTGCGGCTCCGACACTGAACGGAACAAGGCTGAGAAGTATGGCCAGCATGTCTGCGCCGACGCATGCGCTCAGTCGTGTTGACATGATCTGTTTTGCACGGTCTTTGGCCTGTGTTCTGTTAAACATTTTGATTCCCCCTCAATTCTCTCAGTCTTCGCTCTCGTTCCAGGAGAAGCTTTCGGTGCAGCAGGGAACAAAGAGAAGTTTGGTGTTTCCAAGCTTCAGAATGTCTCCGGCCTTGATCCTGACGGTTTCAAGCACGACCTTTCCGTTCAGGTAGAACAGTTGAGTTGACGTGCCGGGCATAACGAAAAAGCAGTTGCCGACAGGGTCATAAGACAGAATGGCGTGCTTATCCGACGAGATGCTGCGGTCGCCCTTTATTGAAACGGTCATGGCATCGCCTCTGCCGATGAAATTCCGGCCGGCGATCAGGCGGTAATCACGGCCTTTCGCCGCGCCCTCGATGCAGACGAGCCAGCCCACAACGGGATCAACGCCATATCCGGTGTTGATTGCAGAAATCGTTTTGTCATTATCATCGGCGGAGAGAACCGGCGAGGTCGTCGACACTTCCGATTCAGGGCCGAATCCGGGCAGGGTAGCCGCCTGGGTATAGCCCGTGTTTCCGCCGGGGAAATTCTGCTGTGATGTGCCGTAATTATTGCCCCACGCAAAGCCGACTGTCTTGTCATAGCTGTCCGCCGGGTTCACAGTCTGACTGACCTTGGCGCAGAACGGACAGGAGCTGTACTGGGAATTGTCATAGAAATGGCCATTGCTGCATTGGATGTTCACGTATATTTCCTCCCTTTAGTTAATTCTTATCAATGCTACCGTTGTGTTATCCTGGCGGCGTCCCCCGTGTTCGATCGCCGTCTCTACAAGTTCGACCGACGCGCGCTCTAGATTTTCTCCACAGTCGAAAAGTATGGATGAGATCTCCTGATCTGTCAGTGTTTTATATAAGCCGTCGCTTGTAAGAAGAACGATATCTCCGGGCACAAGCGAAACCGGCGAAGCGCTGCGGTCGATGACAAGATGCTCTCCCGAGCCGATATAGCTTATAAGCGCGTCGCGCTTTGGGTGCGACAGCGCTTCCTGAAGCGTCATCATACCCGAATTGACCTCATCCATAAGCCGGAGCATGAATACCTGATCCGTTGTCAGCTGGTAAAGCGAGCCCCCGCGGAAAAGATATATCCTGCTGTCGCCCGCCGAACACCAGACGAGCTCGTTATTTGCCGCAACTGCTGCCAGCGCGGTAGTTCCGCAATTGAGCGGTCTGCCGTTTTCGCCGCACAGCGAGGATACCTGTTCATTTGCGCTCTTCATCGCCGCGCATATGGTGCTGTGCAGAGCGCCGGAAGGCAGAGTACCCGACAGCGCGGCACTCAGTATCTCCGTCGTAAGCGAGCTTGCTTTTTCGCCGCCGGCAAGTCCACCCATACCGTCACAGAGCACGGCGTAAATGCCGCTGCCGTCTTCAAGCGCAAGGGGAGACACATTTACACGATCCTGCTGGCTTTGTCTCCCGCCTATGGAAAAAGCCAAAGCCGCCGTCATGTTTCCGGACGAGAATGAAACGGAGCTGTCCGGGCGGCGTCTTTCCTTTATTTCGGGCATCGCTGTATTGCTCCACAGTTCTTCGGCGGGTATGGGATCAAACCCGGCCGCCGCTCTGGCCACCGCCTTTTTTCTTACGTCGGCAAATATGATATAGAACACCAGATATCCTGCCGAAAGAATACAGGCAATAAGCCACACTATTTCTTTTAGATTCATAGAAGCACAACCTTTTGATGACGCTGTATGTTATATCGCTATGGCGCGGATCGTCATCTTGGAATCGCCGAACCTGATGATATCTCCGACCTCCAGATTATGGCGCGTATCAGGTTTGATGGCGATATTGTTAAGAAATGTTCCGTTTTTTGATCCGAGGTCGGTAACATAGAGGACGCCGTTTTCATACTCAAGGCAGAAATGCTGCGAGGACACGCGCTTGTCAAAGTCGATGATAACGTCGTTTTCTTCGCCTCTGCCTACAAAAACGCTGCTTCCCACAGACAGCTCAAAGTATTGCTGCCAGCCTCGCCCGTCGGCAAGCTCGACGCCGACACGCGTTCCGCTTCCGGGCTTGATACGTATACGTCCGGTCTCGTCGGGGCGATATTCGGGCGGAGTTATCAGAACGGGTTTTTTCCTGTTTTTAATTATAACGAGCACAGCAGCAGCCGCCAACAGCAGGATCGCCGCACCTATCAGTATCCACGCCCACAGGGGCAGAAGCGCTTTTTTCGGTTCCGCTCCCGTCTCGATAATTACCTCAACAGTATCGCCGGACAGCGGATTATTCTCCATCGATATATCCGAAATGCCGTTCATGCTCAGAATATATGTACCGTTAAATGGCGCTTCGGAAAAGGACAGAGAGACTTTATTGCCTGATGCGGTCAGGCCGGCAAAGGATATATGTTCGTTTTCACTGTTTGTAAGGTCATATGAAGCCGGATTGTCGGCCCCGGAAACCGGTTCGCTGAACTCTATGTCCAGCGTCATCTTATCGCTGTTATACTGGACGGAAACCGCATAGGGCGCGGCATTGTCAGGTTCCCAACGGTCAAGAACAAGACGGTAATTGTCCGTTGAATCTCCTATACTGACCCTGAAACTGTGTTCTTTGCCGTCCGCAATGTTGGAAGCGGCGCGAACGTTCAGCAGCCAGCAGGTGGACACCGTGCCGAACAGCTCGTCCAGTGCCGCCGCGGCGTTGTTTTCGCTCTGTATTCCGAACATATAGAGCTCTCCGCCGTTCATCCGGGCAAGGGACGCAAATTCATCTATATCGGCATCATTATGGTCCGTGCTGCCTGCGGCATCGACACACATTGCATTCAGCGAAATGCCTGCGTCCTTCAGTCTGTCAACAAGCTCGGTACGAGTCGTTCCGGTCCCGGCCTCAGCGTCGTTAACACCGTCAGAGACAACTATCGCGATCTTTCTCTTTCCGTCAACACCTTCGCAAAGCTCGATCAGCTTGTCGATAGCGTCGTAAAAATGAGTTGACATGTCGCGGCATTCCAGTCCGTCAATAGCCGCCTCGACCTCCTCATAGCTCTCTCCGCCGCTCAGGACCACCTTAACGTCGTCTCCGAATGTGATGAGCGCCATGCTGTCGTTTTCACCTATTCGATAATGGTTGTTCAGGATAGCCTGTCTGATATCCCAGAAATAGTTTTTATTTATGCTCGCGGAAACATCGAGAAGATAAACATACAGAGTCCCACGGTCGGAAGTCACAGCGGGTTCAAGTGAAACGATATCAACGCTGTTTTCATCAAGATAGACGCTGATATTCTCAGCGTTCGCCTCTTTGCTGTCTAGCTGCTCATCATAAAAATAGATATCGGCATTCGGCATGATCGCCTGTATCTGTTCGATGTCGACCGCCAGGGCGGTCACCGACAAAGTGAACGCGAGCAAAACCGCCAGCAGCGATCCCGTCAGTTTTTTCACCAGCAGAAATCCTCCCCACACAGAGAGCGGAAGCAAAACAGGCTGCTGCCGGCCTTTATCCTTGCCATATCGCGAAGCGGACGTGCGCCTTCAAGCAGTACATCATCCAGATAGGTGACCGTTCCCGCTCCTGAAATGATAAACCAGGCCTTCGACTCGGGGTCAAATACGATGGAGAAATGACCGTCTCTGTTTATCTGCGGATCATCGGCTATGTTGATCTGCATTTTCGGGGAACGTCCGGCAAAGTTGCGCCCGGTGTAAAGGCGGAAGTCGCGTCCCTTTTCCGGTCCGTCAATGCATACCAGCCAGCCGGCAACAGGGGAGAAGCTCTTTTCCGCTCCGTAATTGAACGCCGATATGGTCGGGCCGTCATCGTCCGCGGAAAAATCAAGAGGAAGAGTCCTGCCCACACTTCCGGCAGAAGGCTTTGCCGGAGAATAAGACGTCGAAGTCGATGAAAAACCATATGCCCCGATCGTAGCGTCAAGCTCAGATTCCGGGAAAGGCTCCTGCGGCAGCGAGCCGCGTGTACCAGAACCGTATGCACCTACCGTGGCGTCCATATCAGCGATCCTGCCTCTGCTGCAAATAGGGCATTCGCTGTTTCTCTGGTCATCATATCTGTGCCCGTTTGGGCATGTTCTTATCGCCATAATTGATCCCCCTATTTAATAATCTATAATCCCTCTTTCGAGTTTAAGCTCAAGTATCCGCAAAACGCTTTCATCAATGCGCGATTCATCGATTTCCCCGTCCCTGACCGCGTTTGATATGGCTTTGATCGCAGAGGAGACGTTTTCCGGCCCGAGAAGAATGTCATTGCCAGCCTTTACCGCATTGACCGCGATATCGTCGGCGGAATAGTTCCCGGAAACCGCAACCATGCCAAGCCCGGCTGTTATGACCACGCCGTCGTCGCCAAGGTCATTACGTAGAAGTCCTGTAATGACGTTCGCCGAAAGGGAAGCGGGCCTGTCCTTATCGATCTCGGTCATGGTCAGATGCGCCA
>CAKSXP010000160.1 GCA_934515035.1 uncultured Oscillospiraceae bacterium | reverse complement strand
GTCATGAGCTCCTTCGCGTCCTTACCGGCGGCATAGGCGGCAAAGAGCTGGTTCATCGTTCCGGAGTGGTCCTCGCGGGTCTTTCCCTCGCCGATACCCTTGTCCTTGAGTCGGCTCAGGCTGGGGAGAACATCGACCGGGGGAATGATGCCCCTGCGGTAAAGCTCGCGCGAGAGGATGATCTGTCCCTCGGTAATGTATCCGGTAAGGTCGGGGATCGGATGGGTCTTGTCGTCCTCGGGCATTGTGAGGATGGGTATCATCGTGATTGAGCCGTTCTTGCCGATGCGGCGTCCGGCGCGCTCATACATGGTGGCAAGGTCGGTATAGAGGTAGCCGGGATAGCCGCGGCGTCCGGGGACCTCCTTTTTCGCGGCGGATATCTCGCGCAGGGCCTCGGCGTAGTTCGTGATGTCGGTCATGATGACCAGAACATGCATATCCTTCTCAAAAGCGAGATATTCGGCAGCGGTCAGCGCCATGCGCGGAGTTGCGATGCGTTCGACGGCCGGGTCGCTTGCAAGGTTCGTGAACAGAACGGTGCGGTCGATGGCGCCGGTGCGGCGGAATTCCTGAACGAAGTATTCGCTCTCTTCAAAGGTTATGCCGATAGCGGCGAACACGACGGCAAAGTTGGAGCCGTCGTCGCCGAGCACCTTTGCCTGACGCGCGATCTGCGCGGCAAGGGCGGCGTGCGGCAGGCCGGAGCCGGAGAATATCGGCAGCTTCTGGCCGCGGACGAGGGTGTTCAGTCCGTCTATCGTGGAAACGCCGGTCTGGATGAACTCGGCGGGATAGGCGCGCGCCGCGGGGTTCATCGGCAGGCCGTTAATGTCCTTGTGCGCCTCGGCAAGAATGTCGGGTCCGCCGTCTATGGGTTCGCCCATGCCGTTGAAAACACGGCCGAGCATATCCTCGGAAACGGCAAGCTCCAGCGGGTGGCCAAGGAATCGGACCTTGCTCTCGGCAAGGTTGATGCCGGCGGCGGACTCAAAGAGCTGTACGACCGCGGTGTCCCGGTCTATCTCCAGCACCTTGCAGCGGCGGGTCTCGCCGTTGGGCAGCTCTATCTCCGCAAGCTCGTCATAGGTGACGCCTTCAACGTGCTGGACCATCATAAGCGGGCTTGCGATCTCGCGTATTGTCTTATATTCCCTGATCACAGCTCCTCACCTCCTGCGGCGATCTCGTCTATCTGATACTTCATGTTTTCGGCTATCTGGGCGTAGACCGTCTTATATTCCTCCGCGGGAACGGTCTTTGCTCGGCCGATCTGCTCGCGCGCGGGTATGGAGAACAGTGCGTTCATGTCCGCGCCCTGCGCCAGAGCGGCGCGGCAGAGCCTGTCATATTCGAGAATCAGGCCAAGCAGCATTTTCTGTCTGTCATAAGAAGAATAGCTGTCCACATCGACAAAGGCGTTCTGCTGGAGGAAGTCCTCGCGGATCATCTTTGCCGTTTCAAGCGTCAGGCGGTCGTTGGGAGCAAGAGAGTCCGCGCCGACGAGCTTGACGATCTCGTTAAGGCTGGCCTCCTCCTGAAGGATGCTCAGCGCCTTCTCGCGCTGCTGCATGAACTCTGCCCCAAGCGTCTGGTCATAATAGCTCCTGAGACTGTCGGTATAAAGCGAATAGCTGTTGAGCCAGTTGATGGCCGGGAAGTGGCGGGCATAGGCCAGCGAGCTGTCCAGTCCCCAGAACACCTTTACAATGCGCATGGTGGCCTGGGACACCGGCTCGGAGGTATCGCCGCCCGGAGGGGAAACGGCGCCTATCGCCGTAAGGCTGCCCTGACGGTCGTCGGAGCCGAGGCACTCAATAACGCCTGCGCGCTCATAGAACTGCGCAAGGCGGGAGGCGAGGTATGCGGGATAGCCCTCCTCGCCGGGCATTTCTTCAAGACGACCGCTCATCTCGCGCAGCGCCTCGGCCCAGCGGGAGGTGGAGTCGGCGATGACGGCGACGTCATAGCCCATGTCGCGGAAATACTCCGCGATCGTGATTCCGGTATATATCGAAGCCTCGCGCGCCGCAACGGGCATGTCGGAGGTGTTCGCTATGAGCACAGTGCGCTTCATTATGGGTTCTCCGGTGCGGGGGTCCTGAAGCTCCGGGAACTCCATAAGAACGTCGGTCATCTCGTTTCCGCGCTCTCCGCAGCCGATGTAGACAACGACGTCAACGTCCGACCACTTTGCAAGCGCGTGCTGAACAACGGTCTTGCCGCTTCCGAACGGGCCGGGGACCGCCGCCGTGCCGCCCTTTGCAAGGGGGAACATCGTGTCTATGACGCGCTGTCCGGAGCAGAGAGGACGGCTGGGAACATATTTTCTGGTATAGGGCCGGTTCACGCGAACAGGCCACTTCTGCATCATTGTGAGCTTTGTCTCGTTCCCGTTTTCCTCCTTGAGGAGGGCAACGGTGTCCAGAACGGTGTATCTGCCCTTCTGGATAGAGGCGATGGTCCCGCTCAGTCCGGGCGGCACCATTATCTTATGGACGATGGCACTGGTCTCCTGAACGGTTCCGATTATATCGCCGCCGCGGACCCTTGCTCCCGCCTCGACGCAGGGAACAAAGTCCCACTGCCTGCTGCGGTTGAGCGCGGGAACGTCAACGCCGCGAGCTATCGTATGCCCGGTGAGTTCGCGGATCTCAGTCAGCGGACGCTGGATGCCGTCATAAATATTCTCGAGCAGTCCGGGCCCAAGCTCGACGGAAAGCGGAGAACCGGTCGTTTCGACCTCCGCGCCGGGGCCAAGTCCCGAGGTCTCCTCGTAAACCTGTATGGAAGCGCTGTCGCCGGTCATGTTCAGGATCTCGCCGATAAGGCGCTGCTTTCCGACGCGGACAACGTCGGAGACATTTGCGTCTGCAAGTCCTTCCGCAACGACCAGCGGTCCGGATACTTTTGTAACTTTTCCGCTCATATTTTTGCTTACCATTCCTTTCATTGGGGATAGCGCGCGGCAACGCGCACTCCGGGACACGGGATCAGAGTATGTCGCTGCCGACGGCCCTCTCCACAGCCTCGTGGAGGGCGTTCTGTCCATACCCCCTGGAGCCGTTCCTGCCCGGGATAAGGATTATCGCGGGTGTCGGAACGTCCTTGAATTTATTGATCTCATCTGTGATCTCGATATAGAAATCCTCTTCTATATAGATTATGGCATATTCCTCTCCCGCACGGGTCAGCCGGCGCAGCTCGCGCTTTGCCTCGTCCGCCGTCGCAACGGGATAAGCCTCCAGTCCGACCGCCTTGAAGCCGAGGACCGTTTCATGGGAGCCGATGACCGCAATTTTATGCATAAGTCTCACGCAGCCTTTCGCGTATTGTATCCGGCGATATTCCGAAGAGCTTGCCCGTCAGGATCATGCGCAGGCTCGCCGTCTCCTGTTCCAGTGCGGCAAGATAGGCTATGACGGGTTCCGGGCCGAAGCTTTTGAGCTTTGCCCCCGTCAGATGATCCGTCACCGCATTGTCGCACATGCGCTCAAACTCCGTGAGCGTTCCGGACCTCATCGCTTCCGCTCCTGCCGCGGCGCTCTGCGCGAGCGCAGTGCCGCCGAAAAGCCCCTCCGGCCCCTCGCCTGCCAGTCTCGCCCGGATTAGTGCGTCGGTTTCGACGCTTCCGCCGGGGATGAGCACGCTGCCGAGAAAGTCCGCGCCCTTGCCCATGCGCGCCGTCCGAACGAAGGTGCGCAGGTTGGCGCTGTCGGTCATAAGTTTTGCGTATCCCGCCAGAAAGCCGCTGCTCTCCTCCCGTGCCAGCCGGTGCAGTCCGGCAAAATATGCCTTGTCGAGGCTCACGTCGCAAAGCTGCGGGTTCGCGCTGCGCGCCATAACGCCGCGCGCCTGCTGCATGGCTTCCGCCATGTCCGCGGGTATCTCCGAATAGTCGTCCTCGTTGAAAGCGTCCATGATCTTTTCGGAACTTACACGTCCCGCACGGGACAGAAGCCGCTCTCCGTCAACATTCGCCGCCTGAGCCTTTATCATGACCTTGGCGTTGTGGTAATCATACTTGAGCCTGAACGCATCCGTTATGCTCTTTTCCGGCACGGCCTTTTCCACATCGTCGAGCGCTTCGGCAAAGTGTGCGGCGAGGGCATCGTTTATCCCGTTTATGTCCATGCCGGACATGTCGGGATATCCGTATTCCGCGCATATTCTGGCGCTCTCGGCAAAGTCCGATGCATCCAGCATACGCTCCAGCGCCTCGCGCGAAGGCATCCTCGCCTCACGCGCTCTTATCAGCGCGGACAGAAAAAGGTAATCCCTATCGTTGATTCTTTTGTTTGACAAGTCATTTCCCCCTTGTCAATTATCAAAACAGCGCGTTTGCGACCTCGGAGGCCATTTCGCTGCGATATGACGACGCGATAGCCTCCACAGTGCAGTTGGCTTCGATGTCGCCCATCTTGACAAGCACTCCTCCGCGGATGTCGCGCGTTTCCTCGCTCACCGTCAGCTTTCCGGGCACTCCGCGCTCCTCGAGGAGCGCGTTTGCCGCCTTTGCGACCTTTTTACCGACAGACGCCCTGTCCTTTGCGTTGAAAACGAGTTCTTCCAGTCCGTTTGACGCAGCCTTTGCCGCCTGGCGCGCACAGAAGTCAACGTAATCCTTCTCAGGTAAATTGCACACCCTGTCCACCGCCGTCTCAAACGCTCTGGTGACCATCTCCTGCTTCATGGCAAGGACCGCCTTTTTCGCCTCCATCTCGGCCGTGCTGCCAAGACGTTCAACGCGGCTTTCGCAGTCCTTCATGCCCTGCTTTACAATGGTCCAGTATTCTTCCTG
>CAKSXP010000159.1 GCA_934515035.1 uncultured Oscillospiraceae bacterium | reverse complement strand
CCTCCGTGTATTCTCCCCAGTTCATGCAGCTGATGGGCGAGCTGAGCGGCATCTGCGAGCGCTTCAACTACCTTGGAAGCTATAGCGAGATAGTCTGAATAAAGCAATTCCATGAATTTCCGTTTTCTGGCCGATGCAACCATTTATTGGTTTGTGCCGGCCAAAAACAGCTTATTCTACGATGTGTAGAGCCCGTTTTTTGCTCTCTACTGCCCCCTTCCGGAACAGTAGAGAGCAAAAACGACGGAATAGATTGTTTACCGGAGCCACTCTGTGGTAATATCAGCTTGCTTATGACCAGAAAGGAGCGTATGTATTATGTCTGATTATATACTCAGCTGCTGCTCGACGGCGGACCTGTCCAGGGAACACTTTGAGAGCAGGGACATCAAATACATCTGTTTTCATTACGAACTGAACGGAAAACAATATATGGACGATCTCGGGCAGTCCATGTCCTTCGCCCAGTTTTACTCGGCAATGGCAAACGGCGCCGACACCCGCACGAGCCAGATCAACGTGACCGAGTATCTCGACTTTTTCGAAGCTTTTCTGGAAGAAGGCAGGGACATACTCCATGTCTCCTTCTCAAGCGGACTGTCGGGGTCATATAACTCCGCCGTCACGGCGGCCGGTATGCTCCGGGAAAAGTATCCGGAACGAAAGATAACGGTCATCGACTCTCTCTGTGCATCCTCCGGCTACGGCCTGCTTATGGATAAGGCCGCCGATCTGCGCGACGGCGGAATGGATATGGACGCTCTGGGCAAGTGGATCGAAGAAAACAAGCTCAACCTGAACCACTGGTTCTTCTCTACCGATCTTACCTTTTATATCAAGGGCGGCCGCGTTTCAAAGACAGCCGGAAGCATTGCGGCGGTCCTGGGCATCTGTCCGCTCCTCGACGTTGACGAGGAGGGTCACCTCATCCCCCGCGCCAAGATCCGCACCAAGAAAAGAGTCAAGCACGCTATCGTCGAACGCATGAAAAAGCTGGCTCTCGATGGGGCTGACTATTCGGAAAAGTGCTTCATTTCCCACTCCGCCTGTCTTGAGGACGCGGAGGATGTTGCGCACGCAGTAGAGGCGGAGTTCAAACACCTTAACGGGAAGGTGCTGATAAACAACATCGGAACGACCATCGGCAGCCATACCGGCCCCGGCACCGTGGCACTGTTTTTCTGGGGAAAGAAGAGAGGCGAAGAATGATATGGCCCATTCTTCCTTTCACATATGAGGTAACGCCATGAAACGCATACCTCTGCGCGACCGCGTACTCCCCGCATATACGAGAGGCAACGAAATAGCCAACATGGTGACTCACATAGTCGGCGGAGCTCTTGGCATAGTCGTGCTTGTATTCTCGATAATAATCTCCGCCCGGCACCATAACCCCTGGGGCGTTGTCTCCGGCAGCATTTACGGCGCTTCAATGATATCGCTGTACGCCGTCTCAAGCGTTTACCACGGGCTGCGCCCCTGCACCGGCAAAAAGGTGATGCAGGTCATCGACCACTGCACGATATACTTTCTTATCGTCGGCTCCTATACGCCTATCCTTCTCGTCAGCCTCCGCCCCGCTTATCCGGTCCTGGCCTGGGTCATTTTCGGCTCGGAATGGTTTCTTGCGGCTTTTGCCGCCGTGTTCACGGCGATCGACCACAAAAAGTACGGCACGCTTGCCATGATCTGTTATATATGCATGGGCTGGCTTATCATCGTCATTCTGAAGCAGACGCTGGACGTGCTCGGAACGGCGGGCTTTCTCTGGCTGCTGGCCGGAGGCGTTGCATATACCGTCGGCGCGGTGCTCTATGGGGTCGGCAAAAAGCACAATGTGTTCCACACGGTATTCCATGTGTTCGTTGATATCGGGAGCCTTCTTCAGGCAGTCTGCATACTTTTTTACGTTCTGTGACCGCGCTCTCCCGCGCTCGTTTTCCGCTTTATTTCCTGTCAAAGCCAAGGTTTTTCCAATAAAACAGTTTATCTTGTGTTGCAAACGCACTGATTTGTGACTATTTCGGACACTTTACACAAGGCAACATAAAGCTTATAATTATTGTCAGTGTAATGTCGATAGCACTATAATCACAGCACCAATTTATTTAGGAGGAAATCTTAGATGGAAGAACTTAAGAACTTTCGCGTAGATGAGCTCAGAGACCCCGTATGGTACACCGAGACCATGTGGAAGCGCGGCCTGACCGCATTCCCCCCGGCAATCGTCACCTGCGCCATCACCGGCGGCAACCAGGGTAAGGAAGCCAACCCCGCTCTGCCCGAGACCATCGAGGAGCAGGTCGAGAGCGCGACCGAAGCCTACAAGGCCGGCGCCGCTATGGTTCATATCCACACCCGCAAGCCCGACAACCTCGGTCAGATGAGCTGGGATCCCGAGCGTTACCTCGAAGTCAACGCCAAGATCCGCGAGAAGTGCCCTGACCTCATCATCAACAACACCAACATCTGCGGTCGTGACTGCAATGTTGATTCCAAGACCCTGAGCGATCCTCACACCGAGATCATCGCCGGCCGCGCCGAAGTCGGCTCCGTCGACGTCTCCTGCTACTTCTCCAGCATCCCCATGAAGCCCCGTGAGCCCGATCATCCGGAACCCTGGACTCTGTATCACGGCTACTGCATCTCCGACGGCGATGTCGAAGAGGCTCTTGAGAAGATGAAGAAGTACGGCGTAAAGCCCGAGTTCGAGTGCTTTGCTCTGTCCGACCTCCAGTATGTCCGCACCCTCGTCAACAAGGGCTGGACTGACCACATCGGCGGCCCCAACTGGATCTCCATGGTCTACACCACCGGCTCCAACTGGAACCTCCCCATCTTCATGGAGACTCTGAAGCAGTGCTGCCCGAAGAACTCCATGCTCAACATCATCGCCACCGGCGCTCAGCAGTGGGCAGTTCTCGCCCAGGCTCTGGCCTATGGCTTCAACATCCGCGTCGGTATGGAAGACAACGTCCGTATCGGCAACGGCAAGAAGGCTGACAGCAACGCTCACCTCGTTGAGAACGCTGTTAAGCTCGCCGACCTCATGGGCCGTCCTGTCGCCACCTGCGAGCAGGCTCGTGCAATGATGGGCCTTGGCGCTCCCCGTTCCTACAAGGAGTTCTACAAGAAATAAGTTTGTTTTTCAAACAGCTTTCCGCCATGGCGAATATTCGCCATGGCGGTTTTTTCAATATATGCGAAAAAAGGTCTTGAAATATACCGCATGTCGTGCTAGAATATCGGTTGTCAGTTTGGAAATAATCGAAAGGATTGAAAATATATATTATGAAAATAGCAATCACGATCATTCAGCTCCTTACCACGCTCTTCCTTACGGCCGTCGTCCTGCTTCAGTCCGGCAAGCGCAGCGGTCTGTCCGGCGCGATCGCCGGCGGCGCCGATACGTTCATGACCAAGACCAAGGCAAAGACCTGGGATGGCAAGCTTGCAAAAATGACCAAGTGGGTCGGACTTGCTTTTGTTATTCTGACGCTTATCCTCAACCTCATCTGAAACTGATTTTTTATACGCCTTGACATGGATATCATGTCAAGGCGTTTTTTCTTTTCCGGTATCGCGGCCCGCTCCAGCCTGTATTAACGCAAACTTAACATTCACAGGCTTTTGGACTTAACCTTCGGCGGATACACTTGTTGGGTGAAACGGAGGAGATCTGATGGATATTTTTTCTTTTTTAATGCTGTTCGGCGGACTTGCTTTCTTCCTGTTCGGAATGCATCTGATGTCCTCCGGGCTTGAAAAGCTCTCCGGCAGCAAGCTGGAGGTCGTGCTCAAAAAAATGACCTCCAACCCCTTCAAGAGTCTGGCTCTGGGAGCCGGGATCACGATAGCGATACAGTCCTCGTCCGCGGTGACCGTCATGCTTGTCGGTCTTGTCAATTCCGGTATCATGGACATCGGCCAGACCATAGGCATCATTATGGGCTCGAATATCGGAACGACCCTCACCGCCTGGATACTGAGCCTTGCCGGAATAGAGAGCGACAGCGTCATCTTTAATCTTCTCAAGCCGAAAAACTTTTCCCCCGTCATCGCTCTCGTGGGCATAATGCTGCTTATGATGAGCAAAAAGCAGCGCAGAAAAGACGTCGGCATAATAATGCTCGGTTTCTCCGTCCTTATGTACGGAATGGAGCTGATGAGCAGCTCGGTGGCTCCTCTTGCGGACTCGCCCGCCTTCGCCGGACTTCTGACGGCGTTCCGGAACCCGCTTCTCGGCATAGCCGTCGGCGCGGTATTCACCGGCATCATCCAATCCTCCGCCGCCTCCGTCGGAATACTCCAGGCGCTGGCTCTGACTGGGAGCATCACATACGGCATGGCAATACCCATAATCATGGGCCAGAACATCGGCACCTGCGTCACCGCGCTGATATCCTCCATCGGCGTCAACCAGAATGCAAAGCGCGTCGCCGCCATACATATTAGCTTCAATGTCATCGGCACCATTGTATGCTATACGCTTTTCTTCATAATAACCTCCCTGTTTTCCCTTTCGTTTGTCGATCTTCCCATCGGTGCTGCGGGTATCGCCCTGTGCCATAGTGTTTTCAACATTGCTACCACGGCTATCCTTCTTCCCTTCACGGGAGCGCTTGAGCGGCTGTCGAGGATACTTGTGCCCGACACCAAACAGGAAGAAAAGGAAGTCCTCATCGACGAAAGACTTCTGCGCTCCCCTTCCTTCGCGATAGCCGAGTGCCAGAACCTCACGTTCGCAATGGCCAAAACTTCGGAACAGATAATCCATACCGCCCTCAGTCTTTTCGAAAACTGGAATGACG
>CAKSXP010000158.1 GCA_934515035.1 uncultured Oscillospiraceae bacterium | reverse complement strand
GAGTATATGCTCCCCAGCGCGGGCTGTCAGCTCAAATCCCATGCTTTTCTGAAACACCATGACAAAATCCGAACCCCCGAACAGGAACCACCCAAGCTCGTCGCCCTTTCTGAACCACGCCCCCGGCTTTACATCCGGCCCGAAGTTTACGGACGACACCTGCGACATGCCGACCGGCAGCAGCGCGGCAAGCCCCTTCTCCGTCTCAACGACGACGCGGCCGCGCGTTTCGTTCATCTGCCAGTCCGGCAGATCAGAATCCAGAACATACTTTCTGCGCTCCGCGTCCCAGCGCGTCAGTCCGCCGGAAGCGCACTCCTGAGTTATCAAGCCGGTCTCCAGCACCCTGCCGCTCACGGGAAAATGATAGCGGTGGTAGTCATGCACATCCAGAAAACTGTGGGTCAGGCTCCCTCCCGCGAAGCTTTCGCGGTAACGGCTGTCCGGACCCAACAGATCGCAGACTGAGGCAAAATTCTGCGATTTCACGTTTTTCTCTCCATTGCAGATAATTTTGCCGTTATCATCTATCCCCCAGACACCGCATGGCGTTGAGTCTGCCGGAGAACAGACGACGCTGTCGTCTCCCTCCGCGGCGACCGGCCGCACCGTTGGGGACGACAGGCGCCGGGCAAAAAAGTCGTTGAAGCTGTGCCAGTTATCGGGAGACTCATACCATCCTTTGCCGAGACCGAAGCGCTCGTCCGAACGGGCAAGCGCAAGATACGCCTCCCCCCAGGTTTCCGGCCGGCTGAGATATTCTCCCCACCCCCGCGCAAACTCGACAAGCCAGCTGCGATAGGCCCCGACGTACTGCACCGAAGCATTGTAAAGCCCGCGTCCGTCCAACTCCGCGAGAGGCCGGTCATTGAGAAAGTAAAAATAGTTGAGTCCCTGGTCTATGCGGTCGTAGACGCCGTCGTCCTCCGACCCGTCCATCAGGTCCCAGGGCATCGAGACGCTGCACCTGTCGATAAAGCGAAAATAGTCCTCAAGCGAACGTACCGGGTTCGTACGCGGGTCCGGATTCTCTTTTGCCGCCGCGCCGATCGATTTTTCCAGAAGTTCCTTCAGCCGCGGCTCCGACTCCAGAAGCGACGCCAGCTTCCCGGCCGCAGGCTCATGCTCGCTCATCTTCCGCACCTCCGTTTTTTCCGTTATCATCCCTCAAAGCGCGCGGTTTATGCATCCGCTGATTCCTTTTGTGCATCACGGCATGCATTTTAAGTATGACTTTTTCCTTGCGTTCAGCGTTTTTGACGGAGTATAATAGTTTTTGTATGCAAATCATCAATAATGGAGGAACCCAAATGTCAATGATCAAAAACGTAACCGAGGGCGTATGGACCGTCGCGGAGACCACCTCTCTGCGCGAGCTCACCATCGCAGAGGGCGCTTCCGTCGCCGCACCCGAGGGCAAGGCGCTGACCATGTCCATCAACGGGACCGGCGTTGCCATCGCTCCGGGAACCTATAAGGGCGATATCGTCCTCACCGTATCCGACTTTTACCAGATGCCGCCCAGCGGCCTCTTCCGCCGTCTGGCAAAGCCCGTTGATTATCGCGCCGCGCTCGTTATAAAGGACGGCAAGGTCGTCACCGAGGAGTGCGTCCCCGCAATGCTCCAGGGCGGTACCATTACCGGAGATCTCATCGACGGCGTCACCATCTGTGATACCCAGGAATCCTTCAACGGCATCGTCATCGACGGTGACAGCGAAGTCACCATAAAGAACATCCGCATGGACGTCGAGGGCGCAGGCGGAAACGACTTTATGGCCATGGGCGCAGGCGTTACCTGCATCGGCGATTCCAAGGTCGTCATGGACAACTGCGACATCATGTTCTCCGGCATCACCCGCTGCGCCGTTCACTTCGGCGGCGAGAGCGACGTCACCGTCAACAACTGCCACATCGTCAATTGCAGCCCCGCCACCGACCGCATGCAGCCGGCATGGATGCTCGGTCTCCGCGGCACCAACCGCGCTCTTCAGCTGTGCGACAATGCCACCGTCCGCTACAACAACTGCTATCTCCGTTCCAACGGCTGGGGCGTCTTCTCCATCGACGGCGTCATCCACAACCGCCTGTACATAAAGGACAGCGTTATCGAGCACACCGGCGCCCGCGCCCGCGGCTACGGCGCTTTCTCCATCGGCGACAGCTTCATCAGCTATGACAACTGCAAGGTTTTCTCCGTCGGATATCCCATCCTCATGAACACTGAGGACGGCGGCGGAGCCGAGTATGTCAACGGCACCGTCGTCAAGGGCACCCTTTACGGCGCGATGATCTTCCGCGACAACAACGGCCACCTTACCGTCAAGGATTCCAGCATGGACACCGTCCGCTCCTCCTTCGTCGTCAAGGGCTCAAACACCAACATCCATCTGAATAATGCCGACATCAAGGCCGAAAACGGCGTCATCCTCCAGCTCATGGACAACGACGATCCCGGCCATGCCACCTTCTTTGCGCCCCCGATAGGCGAAGTCGACGTATACGAAGAGGGCCGCGACCTGAGCGCCGCCGACCACGAAAAGGACGTCTTTTTCGATATCACCGACTGCGATATCACCGGCGATTTCCTCAACTCCTCCACCAACCTCAAGGCCAACTGCCGCAGCGACCATATCGCCCACTTCGAGATCGGCCTCAAGGGCGACGGCCTGACCGACACTCTGGTCGAGTCCCGCAAGCCCAAGGAGGGCGAGGAAGAAGAAGCTGAGGACAATGCCGACGATCTCCAGGGCGCCAAGAATCTGGAGATGAAGCTCATAGGCTCCAAGATCACCGGCGTTATCAGCTCCGCTACCCAGCGCTATCACGACGGCGTCACCCGCATCGACGTCTCCAACTGCGAAGAGCTCTCCAACGTCATCCAGACCCCCGCTCCCGCCGTCAACAACGGCGTCATCGTCGAGCTTGACAGCAAGTCCGTCTGGACCGTCACCGGCACGAGCTATATCACAAAACTCGTTCTCGCCGAGGGCGCTGTCGTTAAGGCTGCCGAGGGCAAGACTCTTGTCATGACCGTTGACGGCGCTGAAACCGCCATCAACGCCGGCGAATACACCGGAAAGATCGTCCTCGAGGCAAAATAAAATTTCTCTTTTGCTGCCCCATTACTTATAATGGGGCAGCATTTTTATAAGTATGGAAGCTTTTCACATGGCCGTTCGCCGCTCCGGCGCACGGCTCAATTTTTATCTGTAAAGTCAAATCAATGCGATATTATAATAAACTTATGATGAAAATGCATTGTCAAAACAGGGCATTTCCGGTAAAATCGACATATCTGCAAAAAAGGAGGCAAACCCTATGACTCAGGAGGAAAGGCTGAATCAGCTTGAAGCGCGCCTTGAGGACACTCTGTCCGCGCTGCATAAAAAGATCGAGCATGTTATGGCCTATACCGAAGCGTTCAACGCAACAACACGCTATTCATACCGCCACGCCGGAAACAAGCATCTCTGGAGCATGGCGTCCTATGCTATGAACACCCCGACGGTCCGCGCCGAGATTGGCCCCATGGGCCTGTGCGACGGTATCGACGCCGTTCACAAACTTTATGCCGTCGGCCACCAGGGCGACAATGAGGAATCCGCCAGAGACGAGAGCTTCACGGACGGCATGGGTCTCTTCATGGCCGAGCACCCGCTCTGCACCCCCATTATAGAAGTCGCCGAGGACTGCGAGACCGCCAAGGGCGTTTTCATCTCCAACGGCGCAGAGGGCAGCGGCACCGACGAAAAGGGACACCGCGGCTTCTGGATCTGGATGACCCCCGCCTGCGAATTCTGCAAGGAAGAGGGCGTATGGAAGGTCTGGCACAATCACGGCATGTCCACCTTTATCTCCGCCTGGGATCACGAATGGTCCGACGGCGCTCCCAAAATGATGGCTCCGCCCGAGCCGGAGGAGGGCGAGGAAGCGCCTCCCGCCGACAAGGGAATGCCCACGGCAGACTATGCCGGTCCCACCACGTTCTTCCAGGAATACCGTGCATGGGAGCAGATGAAGCCCTGGCCGCAGCCGCCCGAGCCTTACGAGACCTACGAGGGCACTCAGCCCGTCGTCGGCGCTCCGTTTGAAGGCTATGAAATCGACGGTTAAGGGAGGTTACAGAATATGAAGCTCAGTTATTACGATGCACAGCTCGACCGTCTCGAGAGCATGATCGATTCACTCGAGGCCGAAGTCACCCACGGCGTCAACCGGGCCCAGGCGATAATAGACATAAACAATCTCATGGGCAAATACACCTTTTACGCCCGCTACATGATGTATAACCGCGTTCTCAGCTATTTCTCCGACAGAGACGACACTTCTCTTGAAATAGCCGGCTTCGGCGTTTACACCGGCAAGGCAAAAATATCCGATTTCTATAAGAAATACTGCGCCGCCTTTGACGGAAAGGGCTATGGCGTTCTGCATGAGCACGCCGTCTCCACCCCCGTCATCGAAGTCGCGGGCGACGGAAAAACGGCAAAGGGCGTCTGGCTCAGCCCCGGACACGAGGCATTCCCCCTTGACCGCGCGGACGCCGATATCGAAGAGACCGAGGAAGAGCGCGGACACAAGGTCCGTTCATCCTGGGTATACGGCAAGTTCGCCGTTGAGTTCATAAACGAGAACGGCACCTGGAAGATCTGGCACATACAGTATTTCCGCACATTCCAGATCGGCTTCTACGATTCCTGGACCGATGTTGAGAAGAAGGACGAATGGTTCACCGTCGTCCGCGACCGCGCCGTTGTTGATTCCTTCACCGGCGGGCCGAGCGCGGAACCGACTTATACAAAGGAATATGACCCGCAGGGCACGCTGCCCTATTG
>CAKSXP010000157.1 GCA_934515035.1 uncultured Oscillospiraceae bacterium | reverse complement strand
CCCCCCGCTTCTTGTAAACACGAGTTTTTATCGTTTTTTGATTTTACTGTTTTACGCCAGGACGGCACTGTTTGCCCGCGCTCCCATGGACGCCGTGCGGGAAGCGCTTATCTGTCAACGTGTCTGGCGAAGGAAACGCCGTCGCGCGTGAGCGTTACGTCAAGGCTGACGCGGTCGGCCCGTATGATGCTGCAAGTGAATTCATAGGTCATACCCGCTTCGGTCCGCGTCCTGCGCTGTGCGGAAAACGCGGGGTCTCCCTCTTCACAGCCGAGAAGCTTTGCCTCGCGCGCGGAGAGCGTGATGGCGCTGTATGTGTCCACGGCGGAGCAGGGCACGATGCCGACTTCGTAGAGAAGGCTGTAAAAGCTGTGGGTCTGGAGCAGCTCGCGCGTCAGGCGCGGGTAAATGTACTGCGGGTAATAGCTGGTTTCGAGTATCAGCGGTTCGCCGTCAACGTTGCGGACGCGGGAGAAGCGGTAGATCGGCGTTTCGGGGCTGCTGAGCTCCAGGACCTTGATTATTTCCGGCGACGGATCGACTATCTCGAACTCGAGCAGAGTGCTTGACGGGGTGAGCCCCATCGCGCTTATCTCGCTGGTGAAGGAATAGACGGTGTCGGTTTTCCGGTGCATCTTGGGCTCCGCAACGAAGGTGCCGCGCCCCTGCTTCCGGACGACGAGCCCCTCGCTCTCAAGCGCGCCGATGGCCTGACGCACCGTGCTGCGGCTGATGTCGAAGGCCTTGCACAGCTCGGTCTCGGACGGGAGAAGATCGCCGGAGGAAAGAGTCCCGGCGGATATATTGCGCTTTACGATCCCGACCAGCTGTGAATAGAGCGGGATGTCGCTGTCGAGCGAAAGCTTGCTGAGCAGTATGGGGCTGATTTGCATATGCTTGTCTCCTGTGTGGTCATTGTATTGATATAATGTATGGTACATGTAACATACATTATATCAAACTCCGGCAAAATTACAAGAGGGAATTTTTACGCGGTTGTGAGCGCGGCTTCCGTCTGCTCAATCGCCCATTTTCCGCACTCCGCGCATGACATACATCCCCCCGGCAGGCGCGGTGACGCCGCCGTTTTCGGCCGAGAGCCTGCCGCGCAGGAAAACGGCGCGGGCCTGGCCCTTCAGCCGCCGGCCCTCCCAGGGAGAGTAGTCGGCGCGCATGAGCTGGTTCGCGGCGGAGAGCGTCCACTGCTTCTCCGGATCCCAGATCACAAGGTCGGCGTCGGCTCCGACGGAGAGACTGCCCTTGCGCGGCCACATTCCAAAGGCTTTTGCCGGGTTTTCCGACAGGAGACGCGCCATGCCGCAGGGCGTGATGCGCCCTGAGTTGACTCCGCTGTCCCAGATAAGAGCGGGACGGTGCTCGATGCCCGGAAGGCCGTTTGGTATCTTTGAAAAGTTGCCGAGACCAAGCTCCTTCTGCCCGGCGTAGTTGAAGCTGCAATGGTCGGTGGATATTATGTCAACCTCGCCGCCGGAGACGGCGTTCCACAGAGCCTCCTGATCCTCGAGGGAGCGTATGGGAGGAGAACAGACGTATTTTGCGGCTTCAAACCCATCAGTTGTGTAGACCTTGTCCGTGAGCGTGAGATACTGCGGGCAGGTCTCCGCCAGCACGTCCAGACCGTTTCTGCGCGCTTTGCGTATTTCCTCAAGACCCTCGCGGGTGCTCAGATGGACGACCCATGCCGGAGCGTCCGCCTGTCCGGCAAGCTCCATCAGACGCCGCACTGCGGCGGCCTCGACCTCGTTCGGGCGGGAAAGAGGGTGATATCCGGGGCCAATCTTTCCGGCGTTCAGCAGCTCGCGGACGCGGCGGTTCACTTCGTCGCCGAGCTCGCAGTGCACGCCGACATAGCCGATATCGCGCGTGGCCGTCAGCAGCTCGCGCAGCTCGCCGTCGCTCAGTCGTAGATTGTCATAGGCCATATAGGCCTTGAAGCTCGTGACTCCCTGCGCGGGCATCTGTTCGATCTCGGCGCGTGTGCGCTCGTTCCAGTCCGTGACGGCCATATGGAAGCCGTAATCGCAGAATGCGTTTCCGTCCGCGCGGGAATGCCAGACCTCCAGCGCGCGGGAGAGCGTGCTGCCCCTGTCCTGCGTTGCAAAGTCCAGAACGGTCGTCGTGCCGCCGGCGAGGGCGGCGCGCGTTCCGCTGGACCAGTCGTCAATGGTCCAGGTACTGCCCGCGTCCATGCCGAGGTGCGTGTGGCTGTCGATAAAGCCCGCGAAGATGAGGCAGCCCCCGGCGTCGTATTCCGCGTCAAAGGGCGCCTCGCCCCCGATCTGTGCGATCTTTCCGTTTTCTATGTATATGTCCGCGCGCGTCACAGCGGCGGAGGTCACGATTTTTCCGTTTTTGATTTTAAGCATTTTTCTTTCACCTTACAAAGAGTTCAGTAAATTTGTATTCCCGGCAGTCCACAAGACCGCGGTCCGTCAGTCTCAGCTCGGGAATGCACGCCAGAGGGATGAGCGCCATCGTCATGAAGGGGGACGGGAGCGTGCAGCCTATCCTGCGCCATGCATCCTCGAGAACGGCGACATCGGCCGCCATATCGGCCGCGGGACGGTCGTCCATGAGCCCCGCGATGGGCAGCTTTACATGGCCGAGAACCTCTCCGTTCCGGACCGCGCACATCCCGCCGCCGCTTTCGATTAGCGTGTTGGCGGCAAGCGCCATGTCGGCGTCGTTCGTGCCGACGACGAGCAGATTGTGGGCGTCGTGGGACACCGTGGAGGCCATCGCGCCGTTTTTTATGCCGAATCCGCGAACAAAGCCGAAGCCCTTTTTGCCGGTCGCGCTGTGGCGCTCAAAAACAACGGTCTTGAGTATATCCTGGGCGGCGTCGCCTTCAACGCAGCCGCCAACGACGGGGAGATGAGCGGTGATCTCGCGGTTGAGCGTGTTGGCGGGGATTATCTCGATGCACCTTACTGTCGCGGACTCCGCCTGCGGGGCGGGGATGCGGAAGGAGGCGGGAGTGACAGTCTCGCCGACATTCATCGTGCTGCGCGCGAAAGAGGGATATTCATAGGGCCGGGGCTCTGCCGTCATGCGGCCGTTTTCCGCGGCGAGTTCGCCGTCTATGAACACCATTTTCACGTCCATGTCCTCGAGCGTGCCGATGAGGACCATATCGGCGCATTTTCCGGGGGCGATGCTGCCCAGCTCGTCCTGCATCCCGAAGCATGAAGCGGTGTTGATGGTCACCATCTGTATTGCCCTGACGGGCGGTATGCCTTCCTGCATTGCGCGGCGGAGCAGATGGTCGAGATGCCCATTGGATATGAGCGTGTTGGGGTGCGCGTCGTCGGTCACGAGAACGGCAAAGCGCGTGTCCGGGCAGTGCTGCGTCACGGCCCTAGATACCTCCGTCAGATCGTGCCATGCGCTGCCCTCGCGGAGCATGGCGTACATTCCCAGACGCATTTTTGCAAGCGCGTCCTCCGCCCTCGTCGATTCGTGACAGGAGCCTATGCCCGCGGCGATATATGCGTTCAGTCCGCCCGCGTCCGAGGCGGGGTAGTGGCCGGTGACGGTCTTTCCCGCTTTCTGCGTCTCCCGGACGATCGAAAGAGGGCGCTCATCGCAGGCGAGTATGCCGGGGTAGTTCATCATTTCGCCAAGACCGACGACCTCGGGCCAGCGCATCATTTCCGCGATGTCTGCGGCGGTTATCTCGGCTCCGGTATCCTCAAAGCCGGGAACGCCCGGCACGCAGGAGGGAACGGTGACCATCGTCTTGAGCGGAACGCGCTTTGAGTCCTCGATCATGCAGCGCACGCCGTCCATGCCGAGAACGTTGCATATTTCGTGGGGATCCATATAGATCCCTACGGTCCCGTGCGGAATGACGGCGCGTGCATATTCTCCGACGGACAGCATGGAGGACTCAACGTGGATGTGTCCGTCGAGAAAGCCGGGGGCGAGGAAAGCGCCGCCGGCGTCGATGACACGGGTGTTTTCACCGATGCAGCGGCCGGCGTCTCCGACGAGGGCGATGCGGCCTCCGGCAACGGCGACGTCGGTGTCCGGGATGATCTCTCCCGTGCAGACGTTCACAAGACTTGCCGAACGGATGACGAGCTCCGCCGGAACGCGGCCCTGTGCGACGGAGATCAGCAGGGGTGCGGTTTCATACAGCGGGAAGGTGCAGAAGCGGCCAGACATTGACGTACCTCCTTTTGAAAATCGAATTGTCAGAATACACGAAAGTATGGCTTTGGATATCCTGTTTGGTCATAGATTATACAACCTTGGGGTGAAAATTACAATCTTTTGTTACTTTTTGTGTTTGCAATATCGCCGCAAATAGTATATGATATTCCAGCATCCAAACCTGTCTTCTTTGTCTGCCCCTGCACGCATTGAAAAGGCTTGGATATTTGTTGGTCAGAAAAATATTTGAGGAGTGAATCGCAAGTGGAAAATCTTATCTGGCTTGCCCCGGTTCTGGCGGTTATCGCGCTGATATTCGCCGGCATTAAGACCGTAAAGGTCTCGAGGGCAGATGCGGGCACCGACCGCATGAAAGAGATCGCCAACAGCATCAGTGAGGGTGCAAGGGCGTTCCTGTTCGCTGAGTACAAAATACTCGTAATCTTTGTTGTTGTGCTGTTTGTCCTTATCGCTGTGTTCATCAGTTGGAAAACGGCCGTCTGCTTCCTTATCGGCGCTGTGTTCTCCGTCGCTGCGGGATACCTCGGCATGAACGTTGCCACCAAGGCGAATGTCCGCACCGCAAACGCCGCCCGTACCGGCGGTATGAACAAGGCTCTGGGCATCGCGTTCTCCGGCGGCTCCGTCATGGGTATGTGCGTGGTCGGCC
>CAKSXP010000156.1 GCA_934515035.1 uncultured Oscillospiraceae bacterium | reverse complement strand
CTGAGCCAATCGTAATACGCAGGGTGTCCTCCCCGTCATTGCGGATCGTCACAGATGTAAATTTGTGCGTTTCATAGAGCGTATATGCAACCCACAAACAGTTATCTGCGAAAAGCAATTTGCCGGAAGCAACTATATCGTCACTATTATACGCCTTTTTGACGACCCACAGGCATCCATCCGTTTCGTTAAGTCGGAGTGAGTAATCATATTTCCCGCGATCCTCCAACATGTAACTTGCGCCGTTTGCATAGTCGTAGACAATGATACGACTGTCAATGATGCCGGAGCCAAAGGTGAGCGTGGAACATAGGTCAGAAAACCCGTCGCCGGTAAGGTCACAGAAATATGTGTTCCATATCGGCATTCCCGTATAAAGCTGTATGACTTCGTTTTCCGTTACGGCTTCGATCTGTTCCGGATACCAGCGGAAGGTCACTCCCGGATATTCCGGAAGTTCAATTTCGAGGTTTCCGTCCCAGTTCATTTCATCGGGAGCTTCAAGGTAGTCGAACCATTTTTCCGCGCGTGCCGAAGAATTATCCGCTGTCTGTGTGAAAACAGCCTCGCGGGTCCCGAAATAGGACAAACCGTGGCCGTCCGACATTCGGAAAACCAGTTTCCCGCTGTCCGCACGGAGAGACGCGGTGAACAGAAGATATTCTTCCGATCCGGCCTCCCGCGCCGCTTCCGGGGTGCAGCCGTAAAATTCGGCCCATCCGGCAGTTCCTCTTACACGGTATCTGATGCAAAAATCCGTGCTTGCACCGTTTTTGACGATGGTCCCGACGATAGAGAGATCGTCCCGAACTGCGAAAGATGCATCCACCGGAAAATCCGCATTGTAACCGAGCTGATAGCTCCACGCGGAGCCTGGGACCAGCAATTCCGTAATATCGTTCGAACCCTTTGATTTGGGATTCGTCAGGAAGCAGACTGCGGCCGCGGCGCAGACGATTACGGAAGCCAGAACGATCCAGAATGCGGGCTTCTTATAGTTCATCACGGACTTTACACGCTCCTTTACTCCGACCTCGCCGAAGGCAAGGGGACAGGCCGCGATCATACGGCGGCCCACGCTGCAATCTACAAGCGCCTGAGTATAATCGGCTCGCTGCTCGCTGCCCATTTCCCTGATAACCTTTTCGTCACAGGCAAGCTCGATATCCCGGCACAGCAGCACATAGCTGAGCCATATCAGAGGGTTGAACCAATGGATAGTCAGCAGCAGAAAGCCAAGCGGTTTCCACCAGTGATCCCTGCGGCGGATGTGCGTCTGCTCATGGGCTATCACATGCTGTATGTCGCGGCTGTCCATATGATACGGAAGATAGATCCTGGGCTTAAAGATGCCCAACACGAACGGGGAGCAGACATTTTCGCTTTGATAGATATTGTCCCGGAGGATCACGGCTTCGCGGACCTTGCGGCGCAGGCGCAAATAGCTGACGGCGGAGTAAATCAGGAGCACAGCCGCTCCGCCGAGCCAGACGGCGGTCAGGACCGGGACCCAGATCTGCACCGGGTTTGCGCTTGCACCCGGCGCGGGGGCAAGCGAGCTTTCGATGACCGGGTTGATGACGCTGTTAAGCGCGGGAACTCCGGTATGGACGGAAGGCGTCTGATCCGTCATGATTGCCGGGCTGATGGTCTCCGCGCTCGGGATCAGGCTCAGTGCGCTTTCGATCGAAAACGGAAAAACCATTCGCACGGCGACAATGCCCCAAAGCAGAACATTCACCCATTTCGGCGCTTTTTTCAGACAAAGCCTCAGCGCCAGGACCGCTATCACGATCCAGCTTGTGGATATGCTCATATTGACGATTTTCAGAAAAAGTTCGCTCATGACGTCCCACCTTTCCGGATGCGGTCGATCATCTGCTGCACTTCGTCAAGCTCGTCCCCGGAAAGATCCCGCCGTTTGGCAAAGGCGGCTATAAAAGCGGGCAGGGAACCCCCAAACTTCTTTTCCACAAGCTCGTCGATCTCGCAGGCCTGCGCTTCGTCCTTCGATACGAGGGAGGTGACGATACCGTCCTCGTTTTTCAATACGCCGCGCTCACCGAGGCGCTTGATGACAGTGTAAGTCGTTGTGCGCTTCCAACCCAGCTGCTCCTGACACAGCTTTGCAAGCTGTGCGGCGGCAACGGGTTCATGCTCCCACATGATCAGGCAGAAGCGATATTCACCTTCATGAATCTTCGGTATCTCCATGCGCCGAACCTCCTTTTGTCTACTCTGGTAGACTGTGCATACATGCAGTCTACCAGAGTAGACGGAGAATGTCAACAGGATATATGAAAAAGGCGCCGCAAGAAAGTACCGCATCCCATTTCTTGGTGCGAGTATTCTAACATACATGTCTGACAGATGGGAGACAGTTAAACCTTGCGGTCATACACTGATCTGTTGTATACTGAGCCCATAACAATATACTGGTCTCAAAGGGAGGCGTGCATCGCGCAGGCTTTCACACGGAGACGGAAATCTGATAAACGAAAGAGGATGAGGAATTATGGCTTTGCTGGGGTTGCTATTTATTCTGGCGGCAATTGTTCTCGGTGTCATTCTTATTGTTTTTGCGATTAGAAAGCAGCCGACCAGATTGCTTTGCTGGGCTTTGATCGGGTCGCTTTTTCTTGGCTTTTTGCTGCTGACGGCCGAAGCGGGAGAACCACTGCTTGGACTGGCATGTTTCAGCTTTATATTTGCGGTCGTATCCGCGGTGCAGGCGCTGGTCCAGTGTGCCCGGAAGCGCCCTGCCGCCCGGTACGCATGGCGCGCACTGATCCTTTTGATCTGCACTGTGGGACTGTTTCTTTTCGGTGTGGTCGAGCTTTGCGATTTCACACAGATCTTTGGCATTTTCTTATTACTGATCGCTGTTCCGCTGATGATCGTGTGGATCGTCCGCATGGCAAAGAAAAAACGTTCCGGTGTTCTGAGGTGGGCGGCGCCCGTCAGTATCGCCTTGGCCGTTATTCTGCTTGCCGTTACGCCGTCCCTCGTTGATAAGCACTACGAGGAGCTTGACAAGAACCACGAGATGGCTGAAATATCGATCCAGACAGATTATGACTTTGTTGTGGAGGATGGAACGGAGCCTATCGAGGTCATAGAGGTTCAGCTGCCTACGGCTTACAGTGATTATATTTCGGTTTACGGAAGTGAGGAGCTGTATCATCTGTTTGGCGATGAAGAGGGGACGGAAGAAGGATGTCTTGCGGCACTGGAGGCAAATCCCGATGTTCCGGAACGATTTAAAGATATGTTTGGGGAGTTCATCCATCGTATCGCCGAAAAATATCCGGATGCCTCGCTGACGATCCTTCAGCACAATCTTCAAACACTCCGTGTGGAGGAACTAAGCCGCATGGACTATGTTCTGAAAAGCATGTCTACCGACAGCTATGGCGTCTACATGAACAACGAGAATGCGATCTACATACCGAAAGGCACGGAGTATGTGGAAGGAACCTGGGGATTTCAGGTGCTGATCCACGAGTTCTGCCATGCGGCGCGTGACTGCTGGCTGAACGGCAAATCTTCTCAAAAGGCATATTTCAGCGCCTGTACGGAAAGTTCACTGCTCCTGGAGAGTATGAACAGCGCGTTTTCATGCTCCCTGCTTGACTATTACGAGTGGGATATTGCCTATCAGGTCCCGAGCAATTATCTCCGCATTATGCTCGAATGTATGGATAACTATGATTTGACGGACTATATGAACCACGGGGATACATATTTTTATCGAAAGCTCGATGAAACGGCAGGATACACAAATTATGCCAAGGTGTTATGGCAGCTTATAACGCTTCAGCGCAGCGACTGGTCGAGCGACCGGGTAGACATTGACGAAACAGAGTATTACCCTATCTATGATTTTCTCTGCGATCTTTATTATGACAGATATCTGCGGCCGGATATGACCCCGGAGGAGGCTCGGCAGGTGGCTGACGATCTGGTCTACAAAGCCTTCTATGATGCGCCGGAGGGATATAAGATATGTGAGGAACGCTTTTACGACAATCTGGAAGCACGGCTTGCCGGATAATAAAAGCATGGCAGGAGACCTTTCGCTCAGCGAAAGGTCTCCTGTTTCATTCGGACGATCGATGGGCGCTGCTTTTACTATGCGAATCTGTTAGCCTCAAATCATCTTGTTTTTTGGGGGGACAGGGAATATAATAGACTGGTTATAATAGCTCACCGGAAAAGCGGTGGTCAGAGAGAAAGAGGAGGCTAGAATTATGGGGAAAAGTAAATTCTGGAAACGCATTGTCTGCCTCGGCGCGGCGCTGGCGCTGCTCGCCCCGGTGCTCACGGCGAAGGCTGCGGCGGCGGACAAAAGCGAAGCCTATGCGGCGTATTACGAGTATCTGAGCGAGGAGATCGATGGGCTCGGCACGGCAAACATCCGGGATACGGACTATTATCACATGTTCTCCTCCGATCTTTTTGGCAAAATGTATCACAGCTCAAAGGTGCAGGAGATCCTCTACGCCTATCTCTATGACGTCACGGGCGACGGCGTGGAGGAACTGATCTTGGGCCGCCGCGTCAGCAATTCTTATTCTCAAACATCGTATGAACCTGACAAGAGCGATTGGCTCTGCGTCTACAGCTATCTGAACGGCGAGGTCACGCGCATCGGTCAGTGCGGTTATTGGGTAAAGAAGTCATCGGAAACCAGCTACAGTATGTATGATCCGGATGGCTATCTTGGCAATGACGGTATCTACCTCTGCAAGGGTGCAGACGGGAAGTATTATCTTGCCGACGACGAGCCCACGCTTAGCTGGGATAGCTCATCCTTTGACCTGCTCAGCTTCGATGGGCGCTGGCT
>CAKSXP010000155.1 GCA_934515035.1 uncultured Oscillospiraceae bacterium | reverse complement strand
GAATAACGCTGGAGAGACCGTGAGATGAACGAGCTTTGGTATATCGAGGACGAAATACTTGCGTCCGGAATAATGCCCGTCTGCGGAGTTGATGAAGCGGGGCGTGGACCGCTCGCCGGTCCTGTGTGCGCCGCTGCTGTGATACTGCCCTATGGCTTTTGCCCAGAGGGACTCAACGACTCCAAAAAGCTGTCCGAGCGCAAAAGAGAAGCTCTGTTTGACGAGATAACCGCCGGTGCGCTGTCATATGCCGTTGCTTTTGCGTCAGTGGAAGAGATAGAGCGCCTTAATATCCTGAACGCGACCTATCTTGCAATGAACAGAGCCATTGAAGCGCTTGACTACCGGCCGGTGCTTGCGCTTATCGACGGCAACCGCAGCGACGGGATCGAAATAGCGAACAGGACGATTGTCGGCGGCGACGGGAAATGTGCCTCCATCGCGGCGGCTTCCATCCTCGCCAAGGTGACGCGTGACAGGTATATGGTCAGAATGGCCGAAGAATACCCCGTGTATCATTTTGAGCGGCATAAGGGCTATGGGACCCGTCTGCACTATGACGCGCTCAGAGAGTATGGCCCGTGCGAGATACACAGACCATCTTTTTTGAAAAAGCTGCACTGATATGAACGTTAATAACGACAAGAAGCTGCTTGGCAGATGGGGCGAGGAACTCGCGGCGCGCTACCTGAAAAAGAAACGCTATACCGTCATCGCGATGAATTATTACTGCCGTATGGGCGAGATCGATATCATCGCGCAGAAAAAGGGCTATGTAGTATTTGCCGAGGTCAAGCTGAGAAAAAACAGCGAACACGGTTATGCAAGGGAATTCGTGACAGAACAGAAACAGGAAAAGCTGCGTATCGCAGCGGAAATGTGGCTGTCGCAGAACCCGACGGAACTTCAGCCGAGATTCGATGTAATAGAAATATATGCGCCGCAGGGGATCGAAACAAAACGGCCGCAGATCAATCACCTTGAGAACGTATTCTAAAACGGAGGCAATAAAATGAAATACTTCAGCACAAGAAACGATAAAAATACCGTCACCGCTTCCGAAGCCATCGCCTCCGGGCTGGCGCCCGACGGCGGCCTTTTTGTTCCCGAGACGCTTCCGGAAATAACCCCGGCGGATATCGAGGATCTATCCTCGCTTGACTATCGCGGCAGAGCCGCAAAAATAATGGGCCTGTTTCTGGATCAGTTCGGGGCCGATGAACTCCGTTCGTTTGCCGCGGCCGCCTATGGGGAGAATTATGACTCTGCGGAAATAGCGCCGGTGAGAAGAGTTGATGACAGCACCGCTTTTCTGGAGCTTTGGCATGGCCCGACCTGCGCGTTCAAGGATATGGCGCTTCAGATGCTGCCGCACCTCCTGACGGCATCTCTTCGTAAAAACGGAGAAAAGAGAGAGGTCTGCATACTTGTGGCGACCTCCGGTGATACCGGCAAGGCTGCACTCGAGGGATTCCGCGATGTTGACGGAACGAAGATACTCGTTTTCTATCCGCGGGACGGAGTTTCCGACGTACAGAAGCTGCAAATGACGACCCAGGAAGGAAATAATGTCAGCGTGTGCGCAGTCCGGGGAAATTTTGACGATGCCCAGACAGGCGTGAAGCGCATCTTCTCCGATAAGGAAATGGCGCAGCAGCTGTCTGAACGTGGATACTTTCTCTCCTCTGCAAACTCCATAAACTGGGGCAGATTGCTTCCGCAGATCGTGTATTATATTTCTGCATACTGCGAATGCATAAAAAACGGGATGATCGCTCCGGGAGAAGATCTTGATTTCTGCGTTCCTACCGGGAACTTCGGAAACATCCTCGCCGGGTGGTATGCAAAACAGATGGGACTGCCGGTGGGCCGCTTCATCTGCGCGTCAAATTCAAATAATGTTCTGACGGAGTTTATTGAAAGCGGAGTATATGACCGCAACCGGCCGTTTTATACGACGACTTCGCCGTCCATGGATATCCTTGTATCCTCCAATCTCGAGAGGCTTCTGTATTCGCTGTGCAGCGACAGCTGCGAGGTGAGGGGGTATATGTCCGAACTTACGGAAAAAGGCATATATCGTGTCAGCGAAAAGATCAAAAATGCGATCACGACCGACTTCTACGCCGGCTGCTGCGACGACGAACGCACCGCGCGGACGATCGCAAAGTTCTGGAACGATCACCGCTATCTGATCGATACGCATACGGCGGTCGCAGCGGCTGTGCTTCAGGACCACCGTGAAAAGACGGGGCAAAACCGTCCGACCGTAGTCGTGTCTACGGCAAGTCCGTTCAAGTTCTGCGACAGCGTCATAAGAGCGCTCGGCGGAAGCGCGGATATGTCCGGGGCCGAACTCGTTCCCGCGCTCAGCCGCCTTACGGGAATAGCCTCTCCGCGGCCGCTGACCGGACTGGATAAGCGTATGGTACGTTTTTCCGAATGCGTTTCCGGAACTGAAATGAAGAGTGTCGTAAACGATTTTCTTAAATAAAGATATGTAGCCGGGGGCGCGCCCCGGCTGCGTTCAGATGGAGGTCCTGGGGGTAAAGGTCCCGCAGAAGGTCTCCGCCATGCGCTGTGCGCTCTCACTCTTGACGTTGATGCGCTCTGCGCTGCAGCGATTATCCGTGGTGTGATAGGTGCAGTTCTTGACGCCGCAGCTGACATCGCTGATGCAGTCACAATTGTTGTTGCAGTTACCGTTATTCATGGTCTTCCTCCAAAAACAAATAGTATAGTATGCCGGCCACAGTATTATTAACATCGAAGACCGAAATTATACAGGAGCTTAAAATGTCATTATATGCGATAGGCGACCTGCATCTCTCGCTGAGCACAAATAAGTCTATGACGGTGTTCGGCGGAGCGTGGGAAAACTATGTTGAAAAAATCAGAGAGGGCTTTTCCGGACTGACCGGGGAGGATGTCTGCGTTATCTGCGGAGATATAACCTGGAGCATGGATCTCGAGGGCGCCAGAGAGGATTTTAATTTTATCAACGAGCTCCCTGGCCATAAGATCATACTCAAGGGAAATCATGACTACTGGTGGACGACCGCGTCCAAGGCGTATAAGTTCTTTGAAGAAAACGGTTTTGATACGATCGATGTTCTTAACAACAACTTTTTCCCGATAGGCGAGGATATAGCCATATGCGGTACCCGCGGATGGTTTTATGAAGTTGACAGCGGTACCGCGCACGACAAAAAAATAATGCTTCGTGAAATAGGCCGGCTTGAGACCTCGCTTAAAGCCGCCGGCGACAGAAAAAAGTACGTTTTCCTGCATTACCCGCCCAAATATGCTAATTATGAGTGCGGGGAGATACTTGATCTTCTGGAGAAGTACGAGGTTCCCGTCTGTTGTTCGGGGCACATCCACGGTCCCGGATTGAGAACGGCGTTTCAGGGACAGCACAGGGGAACGATGCACTATATGGTCTCTGCGGACAATATTCTGTTTACGCCGAAAAAACTGATAGATTATTGATTTTTTGATTGCAATATCAACGTATATTTGTTATAATTATCACCGCATGTTTTTGCATTGCGCATATAATCAATTTGTAATAAGCCGGTGACCGCCGGATAAGTATTAGGAGGAAATCAGTCCAATGATCGTAAAGAATGTCGAAAAGAAAGATAAGAACATCGTCAGCTTTGTGGTCGAGGCAGATGCCAACGAGTTCGAAATCGCTGTCAAAGCTGCTTACCAGAAAAACAAGAAAAACATTTCCATTCCCGGATTCCGCAAGGGCAAGGCCCCTCGTATGGTCATTGAGGGTATGTACGGAGCAGACGTTTTTTATGATGATGCCTTCACCGATTTGTCCCCTGAAGCTTTTGCTTTCGCTGTAGAAGAGGAAAAAATAAACGCCGTCGGCATGCCTTCCGTCACGAACTACGAGGTTTCCGACGACAAGACTCTCAGCATTTTCTTTGAAACCGCCGTTTATCCCGAAGTCACTCTCGGCCAGTATAAGGGCATCGAAGCACCCAAAGCCGAGCCTGTCGTCACCGACGAGGATGTTGACAAGGAGCTTGACCGCATCCGCAACCGCAATGCCCGCCTTATAGTTGTCGACCGCGAAGCAAAGGAAGGCGATACAGCCGTTATAGATTTCGAGGGCTTCCTCGACGGTGTTCCCTTTGATGGCGGCAAGGCCGAGGGCCATGAGCTCAAGCTTGGCTCCGGACAGTTCGTTCCCGGATTCGAGGAGCAGGTCATTGGCATGAAGGCCGGTGACGAGAAGGACATCGACATCACCTTCCCCGAGAACTATCACGAGGATCTTGCTGGCAAGGCTGTCGTTTTTAAGGTAAAGTGCACCGAGGTCAAGGAAACCGAACTGCCCGAGCTCGATGATGAGTTTGCCAAGGATGTTTCCGAGTTCGACACTCTCGAGGAGTATAAGAACAGCATCCGCGAGCAGATTCTTAAGGGCCGCGAGAGCGATGCTCAGAGCGAGTTTGAAAACGAAGTCATCAAGAAGTGCATCGAAAATATGGAGTGCGACATTCCCGAGCAGATGATCGAAGAGCGCCAGAAGCAGATCGTCACCGATTATTCCAACAATCTGCGCGCACAGGGATACAGCCTCGAGCAGTATTTGCAGATGATCGGCCTTGATATGGCCAGCTTCCAGAATTCCGCACGTCCCACAGCTGTCGGCCAGCTCCAGAACGAGATCATGCTCACCGCAGTTGCCGACGCAGAGGGCTGCGAAGCTTCCGACGAGGAGCTCGAGGATGAATATAAGAGCTATTCCGAGGCCTATAATGTTGAGGTCCAGACTGTCAAGACCGCGTTTGACCCCGACATTCTCAAGGGCGACATCCGCCGCAGAAAGGCTGCCAAGATCATCATCGACAGCGCCATCC
>CAKSXP010000154.1 GCA_934515035.1 uncultured Oscillospiraceae bacterium | reverse complement strand
AGATAGGCGTGGACATGATAATAACGGACCACCATGAATGTATGGACACTCTGCCGGAGGCCGTCGCCGTGATCGACCCCAAGCGACCGGGCTCCCTCTATCCGAACACGGATCTTGCCGGCGTCGGCGTTGCCTTCAAGCTGATATGCGCCATCGACGGCAGCGCCGAGCGCTGCCTTGAACAATACTGCGATCTTGTCGCCGTCGGGACCATCGCGGACGTCATGCCCCTCACGGGAGAAAACCGGGTCATAACCGAAAAAGGGCTGGAGAAGCTTCAGCGCGACCCCGTTTTTGGACTCCATGCCCTCATAGCCGAGGCCGGGCTGGGCGACAAGCGGATAACGGCCGGTTCCATCGGCTTTACTCTCGCGCCCAGGATCAACGCCGCAGGCCGTCTCGGCCAGGCGACCCGCGCGGCCGAGCTTCTCATGAGTCAGAGCAGCGAGCAGGCTTTTGAACTCGCGGGCGAGCTGTGCCGTCTTAACCGCAGCCGCCAGCAGCTCGAGCTGGAGATATGGAACGAGGCTCTGGCCATGCTCGGCGACGAGCCGCCGCGGCACCCCATAGTCCTTGCCAGCAGCGGCTGGCATCAGGGCGTTATCGGCATCGTCGCCTCCCGGCTGACGGAGGCTTTCGGACTGCCGGCCATCATGATCTGTCTCGACGGTGAAAACGGAAAGGGCTCCTGCCGCAGCTACGGCGGCTTCAACCTTTTCGAAGCGCTTACCGCGTGCAGCTCCCATCTCGTCAGCTTCGGCGGACACGCCATGGCCGCGGGTCTCAACATCCGCCGCGAGAATATAGGCGCTTTCAGGCAGGCTCTTGCCGAGTATTACGACAGCAATCCGCCCACGAGCGAGATAAGCCTCTGCGTCGATCTGAGAATAGATTCCGCGGAAATGCTGTCCATGAGCTGCGTCAGCTCTCTTGAAAAGCTCGAGCCCTGCGGCAACGGCAACCCAAAACCGCTCCTGTGCATCACCGGCGCGGAGCTTCTCAGCGTCGTGCCCATCGGCGGAGGAAAACACCTGCGCCTTCGCGTGCGCAAATTCGGACAGATCTACGAATGTGTTTTCTTCTCCTGCACGCCCGAAGAGCTCGGCGCGCACGAGGGGGAGCTTATCGACATCGCGTTCTATCCGCAGATAAACGAATTCCGCTCCAGACGGAGCGTCCAGCTCCTTGTGACCGACGTGCGGCCGCACGACAGGAGCGAGCTGTGCCGGAGACTTCTGTCCGGGCTCGAGCTTTCTCCCGGAGACGCGGCGGATTGCCTGCCGCGCAGGAGCGACCTTGCCGTTCTCTGGCGGCAGCTGCTGCACATGCCCCGCGCCCCGATCCCGGTCGGGGACGTGCTGAACGTCTGCGGGCTGTATTCTCCCATGGCCTGCGCAGGTCTCGCCGCGTTTTCCGAGCTGGGCCTTGTTTCCCTCTCCGAAAACGGCGGCCATACATATATTTCGATCAACAGAGACACCCCAAAGGTGGAGCTTTCCAACTCGGCTACCCTGCGCCGCCTGTCGGATGCGGCCGGCAGAGCACGGTAGACTAACGGTGAAAGGAGACGGCGAAATGTCTGAAACCAACGAAACAGAAAAACTGGAACAGATGTATCAGCAGCTTGTAGACAGCATACGTTCCTATAACCAGAATATAGACCTCGGCCGTGTCCGCGCGGCATATGAATGCGCCGAACGCGCACATTCCGGCCAGCGAAGAAAGGACGGCTCGCCCTATGTCTCGCACGCCCTGGCGGCGGCGACCATTGCCGCAGGCGAAATGCATCTCGACGAGGACAGCATCGTCGCGGCGCTTCTCCACGACTGCATCGAGGACACCCCGCTCACGCACGATGACCTTGCAAAGCAGTTCGGCGATACCGTCGCCGACATCGTCGAGGGCGTATCCAAGCTGACCCGGGTCCAGTATACCAGCAAGGAAGACGAGCAGATGGAGAACATGCGGAAAATGCTCATGGCGATGAGCAAGGACATCCGCGTCATCCTCATCAAGATCGCCGACCGCCTGCACAACATGCGCACGATGGCATACCAGAGTCCCGACAAGCAGTATATAAAAAGCAAAGAGACAATGGAGATATACGCTCCCATCGCGCATAGGCTCGGCATCCAGCGCATCAAATGGGAGTTGGAGGACCTCTCTCTGCTGTATCTCGACCCCAAGGCCTATAAGGAGATAAACGACAGGCTGGACGAGCGCAAGGAACAGAACGAGGCTTTCATGAGGTCCATGGAAAAGCGCATCAAGGAGCGCATGGACGACTGGAACATCGAGTGTACCATCTCCAGCCGCATCAAGCATATTTACAGCATCTACCGCAAGATGCGCGCCCAGAAGCTCGACCTGGAGGAGATATTCGACCTCTGCGCCTTCCGCGTCATCGTCAACACGATACCGGACTGCTACAACGTCCTCGGCCACATCCACGACATGTTCAAGCCCGTGCCAGGCCGCTTCAAGGACTATATCGCAACGCCGAAGCCCAACGGATATCAGAGCATACACACAACGGCGATCGGCAACGAGGGCATCCCCTTTGAGGTCCAGATACGCACATGGGACATGCACCGCACGGCGGAATACGGCGTTGCGGCGCACTGGAAATACAAATCCGGCTCCTCCGGCGTCAAGGAAGGCGACGAGGAACGCTTCGCCTGGGTCCGGCTTTTGCTGGAAAACCAGCAGGACAGCGACGCCCAGGATTTCTTCAACGATCTCAAGGTCGACATGTTCGCCGACCAGGTCTTTGTTTTCACGCCGAACGGCGACATCATCAACCTTCCGGACGGCGCGACGCCGATCGACTTTGCATACAGCATCCATTCCGCGATCGGCAACAGCATGACCGGTGCAAAGGTCAACGGCCGCATCGTTCCGTTCAGCCACAATCTTCAGAACGGCGACATCGTCGAGGTCCTGACCTCCAAAAACGCCCCCGGCCCGAGCCGCGACTGGCTCAAGCTGGCAAAGAGCGGCTCCGCCCGGACAAAGATCAAGCAATGGTTCAAAAAGGAAAAGCGCGAGGAAAACGTCCAGCACGGGCGCGACATGTTCGAAGAAGAGTTCCGCCGTGCCGGCTTCACGATGAGCGATCTCAGCGGCGACGAGCTCATAAGCACCATCCTCAAAAAGATGTCCTTCACCTCCCTTGACGACATGTTCGCCGCGATCGGCTACGGCGGCGTTACCGCTGTGCGCGCCGTCAACAGAGTCAAGGAAGAGATCATCCGCGCCCAGAAGCCGAAGGTCAAGGACCTTGTTGAAAAACTGGGCGACAGCGCGATCATACGCGCTGATCAGCCCGCGAAAAACGAAAAGGCCGTTCACGGCGTCCTTGTCGAAGGGCTGGACAACTGCCTGATCAAATTCTCCCGCTGCTGCACCCCCGTACCCGGCGACGAGATCGTCGGCTTCATAACCCGCGGCTACGGCGTTTCCGTCCACCGCCGCGACTGTGAAAACTATAAACGCAGTCTTGCCAATCCGGAGGAATCCGGTCGCTGGATCAAGGTCGGCTGGGCGGATGTCATAACCGACCATTACACGACGACGCTCAGCATCTCCGCCCGCGAGCGCAGCGGGCTCGTCATGGACGTTGCGACGGTGCTCAACTCTCTCTCCGCAAAGGTGCGCAGCCTTTCCGCCCGCGATATGGGCACCGGCAAGAGCATCATCAACGTGACGCTCGAGGTATCCAACATCGACGACCTGCGCAGCGTCATGCGCAAGCTTGGCAGCATCAACGGAGTCATCGACGTCAAACGAGGAGGTACCCCGATATGAGAGCCGTCCTTACAAGAGTAAAGTCCGCTTCCGTCACAATAGACGGAAACACCGTCGGGAGCATAGGCAAAGGCTTTCTGGTCCTTCTCGGCGTTCACGTTTCGGACACCGAGGCGGAAGCCCGTAAGATCGCGGACAGGATCTGCGGTCTGCGCGTTTTCGAGGACGAAAACGGCAAAATGAGCATCGGGCCAAAGGACGCCGGGGCCGAACTGCTGATAGTCAGTCAGTTCACGCTCTACGGCGACTGCCGCCAACGGCGCCCCGGCTTCACCGGCGCCGCGCGGCCCGAGACCGCGATACCGCTCTATGAGCTGTGCATCAGCGAATGCCGAAGCCGCGGATTCCGGGTCGAGACCGGCGTTTTCGGCGCGGATATGCAGGTGGCCTCCGTCAACGACGGCCCCGTCACGCTGATACTCGACACCGACAGTCTTTGAAGCGCATTATAATTTCTGTAAATCATATTTTCTGCATGGAGGTTCCCACAAATGCTGATAAAACAACTCCCCCTTGGTCAGATCGAGACAAACTGCTATATCGTCACGGATGAGAACACGCTCGAGTGCGCGGTCATCGATCCGGGCGATGAGTCCAACGTCGTTCTCGACTATCTTGAGAGCAACAAGCTCTCCTGCCGTTACATCTTCCTCACGCACGGCCATTTTGACCACACCATGGCCGTCCAGGCCGTATATGAAGAGACCGGCGCGACCGTCTGCATAAACAAAAAGGACATAAACCTTGAGATCGGTTCCATCCCCTACCGCTTCACGCCGCCCAAGGGCACGATATTCTATAAGGAAGGCGACGAGTTTATGGTCGGCTCGCTCGTTTTCCACGTTATGGAAACTCCAGGCCACACGCCCGGCAGCGTCACGCTGATATGCCAGGACGCCCTGTTCACCGGCGACACGCTCTTCCGCGACTCCTGCGGGCGCACGGACTTCCCCGGCGGCAGCATGGACGAGGAGCTCAAGAGCCTGAAGCGCCTCTATGAACTGCCCGGCGACTACGAGGTATATCCCGGACACATGGACGTCACCACCCTTGAGCGCGAGAGAAAATTCAACTTCTACATGAGAAGCGCGATCGGAGGATAAAACGTGGCCTCTACCCAG
>CAKSXP010000153.1 GCA_934515035.1 uncultured Oscillospiraceae bacterium | reverse complement strand
TCGACGATGTGTTCGGCGAGCTTGGTCCCACCGCGAAAAACTGCATCCGGATGATCCGGGAAGAATACGGCATGAGCGAAGCCGAGGCAAAGCTTCTCTTTGAGAACGTATGGATATATACCTTTGGGGTCGGCGCTTTGTGCGCCACACGGATGTGCCGCTTTTCCGAAAAAAAGCTTGGCGAAATGCTGTCCACAGAGTTCCGGGCCATGATGCTGTTTGTAAAGTCCGGGGCCGGGGAAAGACATGGGGGAACTGCGGCGGAGCCTGAGGAACGCTAGGATGGGCTTCCTTTCGTACAGCCTGGGCTTTTACCGGGATGAGCTGCAAAGGCTTGAGAGCGCCGACGCGGCAAGCGCCGGACTGTATCGTGTCCGCCAGCTTTTGCGGATGCTGGATGATCTTGCCGACGAGGGCTATACCGAATTGAACGAGGAACTCGAAAAAGCCTTTTCCGGCGTGTCTAGATTGCGGGAATATCTGAAGAGAAACAATGCAGACCCGTTTCCGTCTCCCGAAAAACGGGCGGCAAGCGTTCCTATTCGGAGCAGGATGAGGAATTGTGCTGTGCGGTCTCGCGGGCGATGCGGGCAGCCTCTGCAATGCCGCTTGCGGAGCCGTTGCCGTTTGCGGACAAACTGCGGCGGTTTTGTGAATGGGTGGGATATGACGGCAAAACGGCATATGTTTTTCTGCTGCGCGATACGCTCCTGCCCTTCGTCTGCTATTCCGCACAGGGGAGAGGGCGCGTTTACCCGTGGCTTCTCAGCCGGAGGTCCTTCGCCGCGCTAACCGGGAGGGAAAATGCGGATGATGAGATCAGAGCATCGGTTTACAGCGCGCTGGAGGCGGGGTGTATGGACTGGCCGTCCTTTCTCCGCTTTGTCCTGCCGGACATCCGAAAGACGATCGCCGGTTATCCGCAGGCGAAAGCTGCTCTTTGCTCCATGCTGGCGGGTGTTGACGCAAAGCGGATACTCGTTGTGGAATCCGGCTGCACGGGAACATTTCCGCTGCTGTTGATGAGCCTTGATGACCGTGTAGATATTCGGATGTACACGACATACCCATACCTGACGGACATATTCGCAGAGCGCATATTCAGCTCCGGCTATGAGGAAAACAGACTGTTTGAAACCATGGCGTCACAGGAGCTGTACTTCCGCTTTTCCGGGGTGCGGAACGGAAAGTTTTTTGTGCGGAAATGTACCGACGCGGCTGTTGAGGCCCGGGCGCTGGCGGAGATAAGAATGATGCAGCCCGCGCGGCCGGAGAGGACTGGAATATGATATCGCCGCGCGGCAGATTTAATATGATTTGAAACGAAGAACGGGAGTGCAGAAAATGAACAACAATACAGCTGTCGGACTATTGGTCGCGGCGGGAGTGCTGATGCTGCTCGCCTGCGGGATTTTTGCGTTTATGAAGCTGTGGCTCTATACGGCCCTGCTCGGGGCGGGCGCGTTGGGGTGCCTGACCGGAGCGATAAACTTCAAAAACCGGAATGATAAAGAAAAGTGAGGATCAGAGAATGAAATATGATTTATCGGAGCTTACGCCGTTTCTGGACGGGACCGGGAGACTGATATCGTTCCCGGCCAAGCATAAAAAGAAGCTTCTGGCTATCTGGTATCTGGCCGGGAAAATTGAGAGCGGCCGGCAATACAAAGAGTCGGAGATCAATGACCTGCTGGATGAGTGGACGTTTTTTCATGACCCGGCGACGCTTCGGCGGGAACTTTATAACAAGCGCCTTCTGGAACGCGCGGAGGATTGCAGCCGCTATTGGAAAGCGGAGACCATTCCCCAGCTTGAGGAGTTCATCGCAAAGAATGTTTGAGAACGGAGCGGCTTATTACAGAATTGCGGGGTAAAAAGCACTATGAATAGCAGCGCGCCGGCAAGCGGAAAAACGAGCAAATATGAAAAGCTTTGGGAATATATAGGAAATAGCGGGGAGCCGAAGCTGACGCTGACCTTTGACGAGATCGGCCAGATCGCGGGTACGGCGCTCGATCACTCTTTTCTTAAATACAAGAAAGAACTCTGCCGCTATGGCTATGAGGTCGAAAAAATCTCGATGAAGGCGCAGACCGTGCTTTTTACCAGGGAGAAAGAAGGCTGATTCTGTATGAGTCATATCAGGATCACAGACGCACTGTTCCGGGACGGCAGCTTCCTGACGCAGGCAATACGCTTCGATAAGAGGTTTTTAACGCTGGCAGGGAAGAAATAATGATCCGTTCCGCCAGAAGCGGAAGCGCGTTTTATCAGAGCATAATGGGGGAACCGCATGGAGATCGTTTTAGTTGACAGAAGTAATTTCACCTTGGAGTCATTAGATGACTTCAGCCGCTATCAGGAGGTAAATAACGTATACCGCATCGTGGAAGGGACACTTCAATTGGTATATCACCCCTTTGTTGAGGATTGGTCTCCGGAGCGCAAAAGGGAAAAAGCAAGAGAAATACTGAGCGGAACGCATATCGTCTATGGTGCGCTAGAAAACGGCAAGGTTGTCGGAGAAATCATGCTGCTCCCGAAGCTTGACCGGAACAGAATGATCATCGACAGTTACCATGTTTCTGCCGGTAAACGCCGGCAAGGCATCGGCCGGGCTCTGCTTGAAGCGGCAAAGACCGAAGCGATCAGGCACGGGGCGGCAGCGCTGTACGCTTCGGCCTGCTCCTCGCAGGAAACAATCGATTTCTATCTGGCGATGGGGTTCGCGGTAAGCCCATACCCTATTCGCGTCTGCGTGGATGCCGAGCCATGGGACATTCAGATGGAATGCGTATTTTGACTTATTACCATCGGATGACAAGGGCAAACACGCCTGACAGCGCGTCTTTCCGTATTGTCAAGGGCATTGACACCGTATGGGCGCATTTCTGCCCGTCAAAACCGTGTCTGCCCTTGTCAACCGATGGTATGAAGAGAGAATGCTTATGAAAAGGACTGTTGCTGCATTGATCCTGTGTGCCTTTACGGCGGTGCTGCTGATCGGATGCAGGATCGATATATCGGCGGCAACGAACGATACACTGACCGGCGAGGAGTATCCCGGCGCCGAACAGTATCAGACGGGCTCGTTTACTTACAATGCGGACGAGATCAAAGCCGTTGAGGTCTACTGGCGTTCCGGCGAGGTGGAGATCACCGAATCGGACGCCGCGGAGCTCCGTGCCGGGGAGAGCGGCGGCGAATTGCCGGAGGACGCCGCCATGCACTGGCTTCTGGAGGACGGTGTGCTGAGAATACGCTTCTGCAAGTCCGGCGAAAAAATTGAGGTAAGTTCGTCGGATAAGCACTTGAGTCTCGAGGTGCCGAAAGGGATCGACATTTCCGTTCACACAACATCTGCACCCGTCAGGGCCGCTGAGCTGGACCAGAAAAACATACTGATAGCGGCGCTTTCCGGAAGCACCGAACTGGGCGTCGTAACAGCGGATACGGTCGACCTGAGCAGCAGCTCCGGCTCTATCTGTGCAGACAGCGTTTCGGCCCGGACGCTCAAATGCAGCGCGTCCTCCGGCTCCGTTGATATGGGCATGGTTTCGGCCGCAACGCTCGACTGCACCACGTCTTCCGGAACCGTCACCATGGACAGCGTCATTTCGGAAACGGTTCGTGTCACCACTAGCAGCGGAAGTGCCGGGCTGACGCTTACCGATGTGCCGTCCGCCGATATCCACACCTCCAGCGGCACAGTCGAGCTTGTGCTGGCAAAGGACGGAGCGGAGGTCCTGCACACTTCAAACAGCGGCAGACTGCTTACAGACTGTCCGTACGACCGAAAAGGCGACCTGTATGTGTTCGGTGAAGGCGCAGGCAGTATCACGGTCGAGACTTCAAGCGGAAACCTCAAAATTAAGTAAAATAGAAACACGATATTCGAGAGAACATGTAAAGGAGAGAAGATCACTATGGAAAATTATAAATTCTCAACATTGGAGTACAAGCGTCCCGACCTGGAGGCGCGCCGCGCAAAGCTCGTCGAATGGAAAGACACGGTCGGGCAGGCGGAGAGCTATGATGCGCTGCGCAGCCTGATTTTTGAGATAGACCGCGAGAACTGCGAGCTTTTAACACAGTATACCATTGCGTATGTCCGTCATACGCTCGACACGCGCGACGAATTTTATGAAGCGGAGATCCAGTATTTGCAGGATACGATGCCCACGCTCAGCGGTGCGGAAGTGGAACTGAGCGAAGCCATCGCGTCCAGCCCCTTCCGTCCGGAGGTCGAGAGTGAGTTCGGCAAGCAGTATTTTGTCGCCATGGATTTGCAGAAAAAGATGTTCTGCGAGGCAAATATTCCGCTGCGCCAGCAGGAGAGCCGCCTGACCAACGAATACCAGAAGATCATGGCCACCGCCGAGATACCATTCGACGGTAAGACGCTGAACCTCTACGGTGTGCAGAAATACTTTGAGCATCCCGACCGCGCGGTGCGCGCCGCCGCCGTCAAGGCGTACTCTAAATTCTACCAGGACAATGAGCCGCGCTTGGAGGAAATCTGGGACGAACTGATCCGCGTCCGCAATCAGATGGGCAAAAATCTCGGCTATGAGAATTACATCCCCGTCGGATATCTCGAACAGGGGCGCACAGACTACGGCGAAAAAGAGGTAGCGGCCTTCCGCGAGCAGGTGCGTACCGTTCTTGTGCCGCTGTGCCGGAAACTCTATGATGCACAGGCAAAGCGCCTTGGCATAGACCATGTCATGTGCCACGACGAAAAGATGGTGTTCCCGGACGGCAACGCCGAGCCCGCGGGCGACGACGAATTTATGGTCAGGACCGCGCAGAAGATGTATCACGAGATCAGCCCGGAGACCGGCGAGTTTATCGACTTCATGATCGACCACGAGCTGATGGACCTGCAGAACAAGCCGGGCAAGGCGTCCACGGGCTATATGACGAGCCTGCCCAGCC
>CAKSXP010000152.1 GCA_934515035.1 uncultured Oscillospiraceae bacterium | reverse complement strand
CATACCGGGCGGTTCACCAAAAATGGAACCGGCGGAAGCCCGGAGGCTTCCGCCGTGATACGGGAGAAAGGGGAACAAATGAGTTATTTGCTGCTGTACCGGTCCATAGCGGACTGTACGATGTCGATGCATCTCTGGAGTCCCTGGTCATACATTACGGAGACACATTCATCCCAGTCCTCAAGAGCCATGTCGCCCATGATCACCTGAAGCAGTATCTCGGTGGCGTGCGTCTCAATGTCCGAGTACAGGGAAGCAAGCTCCAGCGACTCGTCGATCGTCAATGTGAGGTTGGTGGGAACGCGGATGTAATTATCCAGGTCAACATTGGATAGCCAGATATCATAGGCTTCAATAACGTTCTCCGAATAACGGTAATCAAATCGTGTCGGGTCAATGATGCCCGGCTCGACAAAGCTGGTATAGACAGCCTCAGTTTGTGTTGCATTCATGCCGTCTGTTTCAAAAATGGCCTCGATGAATACGGGCTCGCGGTTCTCGTCATACTCGAAGCTTACGCCCTCAAGGCCGTAGTTTGCGAGGATAAATCCCTCGTGCGTGTACATATAGTCAAACGCCTTGCAGATTATATCCAGGTTTTCGCACTGGGTGGAAATACTCGCGCCGTATTTATACATGCGGGTCGGGTCATATGAGCTGTAATACACCTTGCCGCCCTCTTCCATCACGGCGTCGGGGATCGCCAGAGCCTCGAAGTCGGGGTCGGTGGAAACGGCCTTGTACTGTTCCATGTTGGTCGCAAGGTCAACCCACATGCCGACATCGCCGCGTCCGATGAGATCGTGATCTATATCACGCACGGGATTGCTGACAAAGTCGGAGGTGAACAGGCCGGCTTCATACCAGCGGTTCATCATCGCCAGATAATCGCGGAAGCCTTCTTCGGCAAAGCCGTAATGGACCTCGCCGTTGTCAACATAGAACGGAGAGTTGGCAAAACCGGTGCCGCCCGTTGCATAGCTGCCGCCCGTCAGACCTGCCAGCTTGTAGCCGGCAAGAAGCGCGTTGTTGTTGCATACGCCGAGCGGAGACATATACAGCGGCTCCTTGCAGCCGTAATTGGTTTTGAAGGCTGTAAGAACGTTGAAATAATCCTCGTAGGTAACGGGAATATCCAGCCCGAGCTCATCCAGCCAGTCCTTTCTGACGGTAACTCCGGAGTTCGGCTTTTTGGGCGTTTCATAGATATATCCGAAGTTTGCAATGAATCTGTCGTCGGTGCAGACCTCCTTGTAAAGGTCCGGATCGGAGGTTATGAGCTTCTTGTAATTGGGACAGTATTTGTCGATCTCGGGGGAGAGGTCTATAACTATTTCGTCCTCGATGGCCTTGACGGCGCCGCCGTTATACAGACCGCTCAGCCCGATTATAACGTCTTTATACTCGCCGGAGGCTGCCATGACGTTGAAGGCATCGCCGGCGTTCATGGTATATACGTCAAAGTCAAAATGAACGTTGGTTGCCTCTTCAAGCCCCTTGTAATAGTTCAGCTCGTTGTAATCATCGATGAACGGAGCGATAAACGGCGCTGTCTGGTAAAAATACGTAAAGGTAATGGTCTCGTCGCTGAGCGGAAGGTCGATAACATAGTCCCCGTATTCGTTGACCTCCGGTACCTCCGGGTCTGCGGACGGCGGATCTTCCGGCTCCTGCGCCGGGGTGGACGGTGTGTTTGCGGACGGCTCTGGTGTGTTGGTCACGGTGTTGTTTTTTGTTTCTCCGCAGCCTGCTGCCAACGCCAGCAGAAGAAATACTGCGAGGATCATTGACAAAGCTCTCCTGAACATTTATAGCCCTCCCTGTTTTTTTATTATATTCCCGCGGCGCTGTTGACAGAATCCGCGTAAAGGCTGATGGTAGTTCCGATAAGGCTCTCGTCGCCGGCGCCGGTTATCTCGAGGCAGAGGAAATTGTCCATGCCGTCGTAATATTCCATGTTGCTGAAGCGCTGTTTTACAACGGCGGAGGCTCCGGCATAAGCGAACCAGCCGATATCGCGCCGGGGAGCGATGACGACGCTGTCTCCGGGAGCGAAGGCACAGTTGGGGAGCGCCGCTTCGCCGGATCCCGGTTTGGAAAGACTGCAAAGCTCGACCGTTACGTCGGCAAAGGCGCAGATGGTGCCGTCTATGTATTCGTTCCATGCGTCCAGATCGACAAGGTATCTTCCGTTTTCAATGCGCTTGCCTTTGACTCTGGCGTGTGAAACGAGCGAGTTTCCGATGCAGGAGCCCTTGGTCTGACGCCAGTTGAATCTGGTTATGAAACCGTCGTCGCCCATCCAGTTGGTTATGCAGCGGCAGATGGAATTGCGCTCCACCGCGCCCTGGTGGCCGCCGTTTGCGACCAGATGGCCCTCCATAAAGTTTTCTATCACATTTGTGCGGGGATTGCGCGTTTCCATGCCGATGAACTTGGAACGGTCCTTTATCTGTTCGTTCATTGGAACAAGGTCCTGATCCTGCCTCGCCACCGCTATGAGCGCCATGTCCCATATGGTCGTCGGGCCCATCGCGGACTCAGGCAGGCTGTCGCCCACGCTGACGTCCTCCCAGAACAGGGTATCCGCGCCGCGCAGCACTTCCGCTTCGTACACGCCCTGAACATAATCCAGCTGTTCGGGGGTGAATACGGGCGCCTCTTCCGGCTCCGGACGGAACGGCAGCATCTCCGGCGAGTAGTTGACGGCCATGTAGCATTTGGTGTGGGTGACAAGCTCGTCGTGCTGGTTATACATATTCTCGTCGTGCTGCATACAGATAAAGCGGCGGAGAGGCGAATCCTCTGTGCTGATATCGCGCAGAAACGGCTTTTCGCGCCATATTTTGAAGCTGTCACCGATGCGGACCGGCGTATGGAAATCCCAGTCCTCGCCGAGCATCCCTCCGCCGGCCGGGAAGCCTGCCTCGGGTACGGGGTCCGGCATCCAGGAGACCAGCATGATGCCCTCCTGATAAAACGGAGGCGCGATTATGCCGCCCCACCGGGAGTCCTTTGCGTATTCGGGGTCCCTCCAAAGGGGATTCGGGTAGTCGAATACCTGTGCCCAGAGAGCGATGTTGTCTCTTGTAGCTTCCCGGATGCGCATCGGGCGTACCCATCCCGCGCGCTGCTTTGCGAATTTTTCGAAAACCTCCAGAAGCTTGAGTTCTCCTTCGTTATATACGCCACATTTCGGCATTGACGTTCCTCCTTTTTTTATGATGGCTATGACGGAAAGATGCGGTCTATTCCTATATAGTCATCTTAAAAGTCGGAGATGTTATTTACAAGTGACAATATTGATGGGGCATACGGACAAAAAATTAGTGAAAAAGCCCGGCAATGCAGAACCTGATGCATTGCCGGGCTTCTGGTGATATTCGGTTATATATTATATGCCGGGTCGCTCGAAAGCCGGTTCAGCCGTCCCGGAGTGACGCCCTCGTATTTTGCGAATGCGCGTCTCATAGTGCGTGTTGAGCTGTAGCCGATCTGTTCCGCGATGCTGTCGAGATTCAGTCCGCACCCCAGCAGCTGCTTTGCGTCGGACAGTCTGAGCATGTGGATATACTCAAGGATGCCGATGCCGAAGTGTTCGCGGAAGCTGTTGGACAGCTGGGTGGGGTTGAGACCGAACGACTCGGCCACTGTTGAAATGTTGAGATTACCGTCCTTGTAGTTTTGGTTTATGTATTCCTTTACCGGCGTCAGCCAGGCGGGAATGCTCTGCATACGCTTTTCCGCGGTCGCAGAGATGATCTTGCTGAAAAGCCGGTCGGTCAGCCTTAGAAAGTCGGACAGGGTCTCGGAGTTTATGATGAGCGAGATGCTGCGGTCCTCGATGAAAAAATCCTCGCCGATGTCCTGCTGGATGTCGTTGAGAACATTTATCAGGAGCGATTTCAAAGCGCCGAACCGGCATTCGGCGATCCGAATCGAGGGCATGCTGTTGTAAAAAAATTCGTCGGCGACGTTATGGAGCGTGGCAAGCGCGCCGTCGTAATCCCCCGCCCGCGCGCAGTTGAGGACGCGCTTTTCAAGGCAGTCCTGTATGATCGTCGTTGAATGAAGCGGCGGAGTGGCATAGTCCTGAAAGTAAACGACGGCATCGTCGAGCCCGAGCAGGCGCGCATAGGCAAGCGCGTCCTTTGCCTCGGCTGTCGAGGATTTGATGTTTTCAAATCCGATGACCGCGTTGCCAAGCGTTATCAGCAGCTTCACGCCCGTGCCGCGATATATCTGCTCCGCGATGCGGTTCATGATGGCGCCTATATCCCGGACCGCCTTTGATGGGTCGCTTCCCGGCGGGACCGCGCCGACGCCGTCCTCGGGAAGATTTATAAGGCAGTTGAGACAGCGCTCGTTGAACGCGATATAAGCCCTGTATTCCGGCTCGAACATCGGCGGGACCGCGGCGTATATCTCGTCGAGGAACGAGTTGACGGCATTCCGGTCATCGCCGGATAATTCAGGGGAGCTTTCGTCAAAATATATGACCGCGGAGACAAAAGCGTTCCATGGGAAAGAGACGTTTATCCCCCTGCACAGCTCTTCCGCGGTTTCTCTGTCGAACACAAGGCCGCCTATTATTCTGGACATATATATTTCGCGCATCACCGAATCTGTGTTGAGACGTTTTGCGGATGTATTCACGACCTGTCTCCTCCTTACTGACGTTACTATATCAAATATATCATTATATTGTCCATATATCAACCTTGCCGGAGCTGAACAAATGGTCATTATGACAAAAGTGTCCCCCTCGTTTTTAAAAGTGTCTGTATTTTTTTCCCGCTTTCGGTTCTATACTGCGGTTAAAGACTATGTCACGATAGAATTTGGCCGGCGGTCCGATACCTTCCGGCCGGCAAAGAAAGGAGCTTGCAAATGGTATTTTCTGCTGGAACACATCTTATAAGTGAAGCCGTGACGACTGACAGCCTTGTTATCGAAGAGGGGGCCTGCCTCAC
>CAKSXP010000151.1 GCA_934515035.1 uncultured Oscillospiraceae bacterium | reverse complement strand
GCAGAGGACTGCAAATCCGCGATTCCCCAGTTCAAATCTGGGTGGCGCCTCCAAAGAGAACGACCTGTTTCGACAGGTCGTTCTTTTTCAGTAATGGCTTTGTATATTTTTTCGGAGTTGGACCGAAATGTTCACAGTAATTAATATAACAGAAAGGGATGGCAATGAAAGAAAACACGCTCACTCAGGGAAGTATTTTCAAGGGCCTGCTGGGGTTCTCCGTGCCCTACATGCTGGCAAACATACTTCAGGCGCTGTACGGCAGCGTTGATGCGCTGGTCGTCGGCCGGTTCTCAAACGCCGCGGGGCTCTCCGCCGTCGCAACGGGAAGCATGGTCATGATGACGATAAACTGTCTCATAACCGGTCTCTGCACGGGCGGAACGGTCCTGATAGGGCAGTATTGGGGCGCACAGAAAAAACAGGACGTCAAGGAAACGATCGGTAATATGTTTATAATATTCGGTATCGTTGCCGTCGTGCTCATGGCGGTGCTGCTCTGCGCGTCCAATCTTGTCGTCCGGCTCATGAGCACTCCGGAGGAGGCGCTTGTGCCCACGCTGCAATATACGCGCATCTGCTACATCGGAATAATCTTTACCGCCGGATACAACGCCGTCAGCGCGATACTGCGCGGCATGGGCGATTCGAAAAAGCCGCTTTTCTTCATAGGTGTTGCCTGTGTCTGCAATATCCTGCTGGACCTTTTCTTTGTCGCTGTCTGCGGACTTGGCGCGGCGGGCGCCGCGATCGCCACCAGCGCGTCACAGGGAATAAGCTTTGTCGTGGCCGTCATATATCTCCGCCGCAGGGACTTTGTCTTTGACTTCAAAAAAGAGAGCTTCCGGCCGATCGCGGACAAGATGAAGCGCCTTCTGCGCCTCGGCGTACCGCTCAGCCTGCAGGACGCGCTGGTCAGCGTATCCTTCCTGTTCATGCTGGTCATCATAAACCGCATGGGCGTCGTCGCCTCCGCGGCAGCCGGGGCCTGCGACAAGCTCGTCACCTTCTCGATGCTGCCGCCCGGCGCGTTTACGGCGGCGCTGGCAACGGTAACGGCGCAGAACGTCGGCGCGAACCAGATGGACCGCGCGCGGAAAAGCTACTATGTCGGCATGGGCATGTCGCTTGCCGTGGGCGTGGTGCTCGCTTCCGTTATGGCGCTGTTCCCCAGACAGCTGACGAGCCTGTTCACCTCCGATCCGGAGGTCATAGCCATGGGCCCGCTGTATCTGTGGCCGTATTCGGTCGAAGCCGTGCTCGTGTGCTTTGTGTTCAGCTATAACGGCTTCTTCAACGGTTGCGGACATTCGACTATCTCGATGTCGGCACACCTGCTCTCGACCTTTCTTGTCAGGATCCCCGTGGCCTGGTTCCTGAGCACGCTGCCCGGCGCAAACCTCGCATATGTCACGGCGGCAGCTCCGATCTCGTCCATGGTGCAGATCGTGATACTGTTTATTTACATGCGCATCGGCAAATGGAAAAAGCCGAAAGGGATCGACTGATAAAAACAGACGCTCACGTCCTTCGACGTCAGCGTCTGTTTTTTTTACCGTGAGGGCCCGTTGTTCCCGGCGGCATGTCACGCTCCGCCGGTTATGAATTTTTCGGCCCCGGCCGCGGCGACTGCCCCGTCGGAAACGGCCGTTGCGATCCGCCGGAGAGGTTTGCGCCGGATGTCTCCCGCGGCAAAAACGCCCGGAAGGCCCGTGCGCATGAGCTCGTCGGTTATGATATATCCGTTTTCGTCCAGACTGATCTGTCCGCGGAAAAGAGAGGAATCGGGCTCCCGGCCGGCGTATACGAACACCCCGAAGCCGCCATCAGGCTCGAGAGTCTGCTCCTTGCCTGTGCGCAGGTCCCTTATAACGAGGCCCTGCGGCGCGCCATCTCCGTAAACGCGCATGAGCGCGGCTCCATAGCGCACGGACACCATCGGTGCGCGCAGCAGCCTTTGCTCAGCGGCGCGGGAGCAGCCAAGACTGCCGTCCCGGACAAGCACGGTGACACTTTTTCCAAAGTGAGTGAGATACAGCGCGGCTTCGGCAGCGGCATTTCCGCTGCCTGTGACAAAGATGTCCTTTCCGCGAAAAAGACGCCCGTCGCGGGCGGCACAGCAGCTTACGCCGCGCCCCTGAAACTCTGACTCGCCCTCAAAGCCGCCGTGCGCGGGGAAAGTCCCTGCGGCGATTATGACGCTTTTTGCGGCAATAGTTCCCGAGTCGGTGACAAGCGTTTTTGGCTCGCCCGCAAGCGAAACGCAGCTTATCTTTGCTGTGCGCGTCACGGCGCCGAAGGCCTCGGCCTGGCGGAGCATCCGGAGCACCAGCTCGGGGCCGGAGATATCCGGAATGCCCGGATAGTCCAGAATGCTTTCCGCCAGCGCTGTCCGGCCTCCGGGCGGACCTTTATCCAGTATAAGAGTTTCAATGCCGGCGCCGGAGGCGTAAATACCGGCGGAAAGGCCGGCACAGCCCGCGCCGATTATGACAAGATCGTGCTTTTCCACTTGTTTCTCTCTCCCTGCGGCAAGTTATATTACAGTTTTCGCCGTTTCTCGCGGTTTTATTCCGTTTAAGTCTGACGGGGAGCGAACAGAATGAATAATGCCGCTCGACTATCCGGGTGCGGTGTGTTATACTTACAAAAGACAAAAACTTTTCCATCGTCCGGCAGGGGGACAGACATGCCCGGCGGCGTGGCTTCCCGGCGAGCGCTGCCCCTTCGCCGGTCGATGAGACCGGGGAGAGAAATAATAATGAACAGAGAATATGCGCTTTATGCGGCACAGAAAGCAGCGGAGGTACTCGCGATCGACAGCCCGACGGGATATACGAAAAAGGCCGCCGAATGGGTCAGGAATGAGTTTGCATCGCTCGGCTTTGAAACAAAAATACTTGCCAAGGGCGGCGTTATGATAGACTTCGGCGGCAGAGATGAGCAGGACGGACTGCTTATCGAGGCCCATGTCGATACTCTTGGCGCGATGATCGCTGAGATAAAGGAAAACGGTCGTCTCAGGGTCACGAATCTCGGCGGTATGCACGCGGAGAACGCCGAGGGTGAGAACGTCCGCGTATATACGCGCGACGGCAGAGTGTATGAGGGCACGCATCAGCTCTGCAACCCGTCCATTCACGTCAACCGGAATTACGCGGACACGAAGCGCAATTTTGACACGACGGAGATAGTTCTGGATGAGGACGTCAGAAGCGCCGGGGACGTGCGCGCGCTCGGTCTGGACGTCGGAGATATCGTCGCCTATGACCCGCGCACCCGCATTACGGAGTCGGGATATATAAAAAGCCGCTTTCTTGACGACAAACTGGAGGTCGGCGTGCTGCTGGCCCTTGCAAAGTATATTGCGGACAACGGCATAGAGCTTTCACGGCGGGTATATGCTCATGTAACGGTTTATGAAGAGGTGGGTCACGGCGGAGCCGGACCTGTTCCCGCCGGAGTGACGGAGGCCATAAGCATCGACATGGGCTGCGTCGGAGACGGCGTGCAGTGCACGGAAAAGCAGGTCTCCATCTGCGCCAAGGATTCCGACGGACCCTACAGCTATGAGGTCGTGACAAAGCTGGTGAACGCCGCAAAGCGCGAGGGCGCGGACTATGCGATCGACGTATATCCGAACTACTGCTCGGACGTCGAGGCGGCGGTCAGCGCGGGAAACGATATCCGCCACGGACTGATCGGCGCGGGCGTTTATGCCAGCCATGGATACGAGCGCAGCCATATCGACGGTGTGTGGAATACGCTGAAGGTGCTGAAGGGGTATCTTGAGCTGTAAGACGGTGAAATGTTCCGGATGATAAAGAATATGGCCCGGCGGACGGCAGCGCCTCGGGCCGTATTCCTTATATGGCGTCAAATACTCCTTGACGCCATATTGATAGCATGCTATAGTAGTGCCAAGGTACAAGGCGGTGAAATCCATGATCGAGGACAGCTCCTGCGGTCTTATCATAAAACAGATAAACGAAGCGCTTGAAAGACAATTGAATAACTCTCTCAGGGCGCAGGACATGACCGCGGCGCAGCTCTGGGTGCTGCTTGAGCTGAACAGCGAAGAGACGGGGAAACTGTCTTTCAAAATGCTTGAGAAGCGGCTGCGCGTGGCACAGTCCACGATTTCGGGAATAGTTTCGCGTCTGGAGCAGAAGGGTCTTGTCAGGGGCGTGGTCAGTCCGGAGGACGTGCGCGCCAAAGTTGCCGAGATCACTCCGGAAGGAGTGCGCTGCTGCCGCCTCTCCGCGGAGAGCAGGACGGAGGCGGAAAAGCGTCTGCTCTCGGCAATGGACGAGAACGAAAAGGAAAAGTTTGTCTATCTGCTGAAGAAAGCGCTTGACACCTTGTCATAAACTGAATGGCCGTCGGAGGCTGAAAAGCCCTTAGGCCGGAGGATAATGCCCGCGCAGGCGGGCTCAGTTTATGAAATTATTAATCGCAAGCTATTGATATTCGGATAAAAAATATCTTAACAGGGAGGAACACAAGAATGAACTATCGCTTTCAGAGACTTCTTTCACCGCTGCGGATAACGGAGAACAGCGTGCTGAGATCCCGCCTGATAGGCTCGGCCACATCAAATCCGTTTGTGGTGGGTCCCCAGGGATATCCCACGGATGCGCTGATCCACCATTACCGGGAGATGGCAAGAAACGGTGCGGGACTTCTTCAGCTTCCGCTCATACCGTGGACAACGCTCGAACAGCGGCTTAAAATGCCCGACACGCTGGATATGGTGCATATGGGCTACGGGCTGAACTATGACGATCCTCTGGTGCAGAATCTGATATGCCAGCTGACCGAAGAGGTGCACTATTTCGGCGCGAAGATAGTCCTTGCCGTGCCGCCGGTCCTGCCGGGCGGGTGCACGCTGGGCGGCGGGGACTCCGTCGTGCAGGACGCCGCCGGTTGGCATACCGTAAAAAACAAAATGCTGCCGCGCGAAATGATAGCCGGATATATAGACAGTGTTGTGA
>CAKSXP010000150.1 GCA_934515035.1 uncultured Oscillospiraceae bacterium | reverse complement strand
CGCAGCCGCCTCTGTCCACAGATTCGCCGGGAACGCCCAGCGGGTCATACGCCGCAGCCGAACCGTAGGAATGGACCACGCCGGCGGGGACCCTGTTCGTTATCTGCGCGGCGCAGATGACCTTTCCCCTGTCGTTATACAGAAGCACAATGTCGCCCTGCTTTATCCCGCGCTTTTCGGCATCAACGGGGTTCATGCGGACTATCCAGTAATAATATCCGTCTATCAGCATGCGGTGGTCGCGGATATCGTTTATATATGAATCCTTGCCGTCGCCCACCGTATGGTGAGAGAAGCGCGGATGCGGCGAGACGAGCTGAAGCGGATATTTTTCCGTCAGTCCGGCCGTGTGGTGTCCCTCCCACGAGGGTATGTATTTCGGCACTGCCGGGCGGTCGGGATCGACCTTTTCAAAGTCCGCCAGCGTTGACGCCCTGATCTCGATCTTGCCGGAGCGCGTCTGGAGGTCGCCCTTTCCTATGCGGAAGCGCGGCGCCGGCGCGCTTTCCGGAGTGTCGCACTCCCTCTCCTCCGCGAACCACCTGAAGGCCGGAGCCGGTTTTCTGTCCGGGTCATTCGGCACGACAAAATAGCCCTTTTTGAAAAAATCTTCCCAGCTTATATATTTCGGCATATCCGACTGATCATACGCCATCTTCATCCAGCCCAGCTCATCCTTGCCGCCGTCCGTATAGTATTCGCCGAACCCGAGTCTCTCGCTCAGGCGCGAGAATATCCAGAAGTCAGACCTGCTTTCGCCCAGAGGCTCGATACATTTGTTCTGGATGCAGATGATGCGGTGGTTAACGCCGGTATAGGTCGCGGAGGAAACGCCGGCGGTATTTGCAAACTCACCGATGTCCCAGCGCTCCAGATTGGTGCAGGCGGGAAGGATCACGTCCGCGAACAGCGCCTCTCCTTCCATCCACACGGGCTGTGACACGACGCACTCGAGGCTGTCGGAGCGATACATTCTGGCATATCGGTTCGTCTCCGTCATCGTGCTGATATATGAACCGCCGAAAGAGTAGATCATTTTGATCCCCGCGCTGCCCGGCTGCGGATATTCGTATTTGTTGAACTGCTGCTCCTGCCAGCCGAAGGAGCTTCCGTTGCACCACCATTCGGCCTTTCCGTCCATTACCGCCTCGGGCAGGCGCAGACGCTGCACGGAAAACTGCGTTCCCATATTGGAATACCGCCCGATCATCGGGTTTTCCGTATTGACCGGATGTGCATAGCCGGGGAAATAGAACTTGAGGTTGACGGGCGCGCCCATCTGAGTGCTCCAGATGTTGCTGCCGGGCTTTCCAAGCCCCTGCATCGCGGCAAGACAGACCATGAGCCGCGCCCATTCGCCGCCGTTGCTGGTCCTGCACGCTCCGCCGAAGCCGCCGACTCCGCCCGCGGCCAGCATCGTTTTCTTTTTCGCCCACAGCCTTGCCAGCGCTCTTATATCGCGCGCAGGCACGCCGGACTCCGCCTCTGCCCACTCGGGCGTTTTGGGAATCCCGTCCTCATTGCCGAGAACATATTCCTGCCACTCGTCAAAGCCCACGGTACGCTTTTCTATGTATTCCCTGTCATAGGTCCCCTCGGTCATCCAGACATAGGCTATAGCAAGCGCGAGACAGACGTCCGTGCCGGGACGCGGCGCCAGCCATTTATCCGAAAAAACGGCCGCAGTATGGTTGAAATACGGGTCGATGAACACCATTTCGACCCCCAGTTCCCTGAGCCATTGGCGCCGGATGTTGCATTCCGCCGCGGCATAGACTCCGCTGGTGGCCTCGGGGTCGCTGGACCAGAACACGATAAGCTCCGTGTTCTGAAGCGCATCCTCAAGCAGGTCGAACTGTTCCGGTATGCCGAGCTTTCCGCAGAAGCCCCACATATGCATCGCGCCCCAGTGCCACCCCTCCCAGCTGTCGGGATTATGGGCCACGTCCGACATTCCGGCCAGCCCCTTGAACCGTCCGAAGCAGCCGTGGGAGTAGCCGATATTGCCCCACAGCTGGTGCGAGGACTGCTTTCCCAGCACCGACGCGGGACCGTATGCACGCTTTATGCGGTTCATCTCCCCGGCGACGATGTCCAGCGCTTCGTCCCAGCTTATTCTCTCATACCCGGAAATGCCGCGGTTCTGGGGATTGCGTTCCCCGTCCGGATCCCAATCCACGCGCTTCATGGGATAAAGCGCACGGTCCTTTGAATATACTATTGATTTCTGCCCGGAGGTAAAGGGCGAACGCGTCGCCTTGCGCGGCGGAGTGAAATCGTGTCCGCGCGCCTGGATGTGCCAGGACGGGGCGTCGTCGTCCGTCAGCGTAAGCGGCGTCATACGGACGATCTTTCCGTTTTCGACGTATACATTGACGGGTCCTCCCGTCGAAAGACTGATGAACTTCTCCATGCACTGTCTCCAAATCAATGTTTTAAGATAATAATACCCCCTATCCCCTTTCCCGTCAAGGATACCATCGGTCAATAAAAAACGCTCCGTCTTCTTCCCCGGCTCCTGCCGCACCAAAAAAGCTTCTGCCGGCCTAAAAGGCCGACAGAAGCTTTTTTCTTTTATCTGAGCACGCCGCCGTTGTTTATCAGTGTAGTTGAATAGAGAAACAAAACATCCGCGTTTTCAAAATCGACATACTCCCCGAGTTTGTCGGAGACGATATACCGCAGATCGACAAGCGTTATTTTCGAATATCCCTCCAGCAGCAGCGGCGCAATGCTGCTTCCGAAGGAATCCCGGAACAATATGAGCTCACGGCCGGAGCCGCTGCCCGTCTCCATCGTGATGACCGACTGAGCGCCGGACAGGAACACGTCATAGCCGTCCATCCCGTCTATGCGGTCCGGCGCATAGACGCTCTTTTCCGCGTTCGGATCGAGCGCCGTTACGGACGCCGAATCCGTCAGCGGGCTTGTCAGATATATAAGCTCATCCGGTTCGACCGGCAGGCCCGCCATCCCGTAATAGGCCCCGTAAAAGGGACGCAGGCTGTGCGGCGTATATACGCTTTCCGTGCGCCGGACACCCATCGCATCGAGAAGCGTTCCGGCGGTGTCCGCCAGCTTTTCCTGCCGCCAGTGGATGTCTGTGCGGTAATAGTCCGTTATATCAAGCGTCCCGAAAATGTCTATATAGGATATATCGTCAAGATTTTCGTCCAACTCAGATATCAATCTGTCGTAATCCATTGTCGGATAGCCCCGGCCGGCGGCAAAATAGTTCTTGTCCGGTATGACCGAATACCACACCTTCGTATCTTCATCCAGATATTTCTCGATTATGCCGTTTATTCTTTCCGCAGTCAATCGGACGGCATTATCGTCAAGCACCGGGTCGGACTTGTATACCGTCCCGTCGATCAGATAAACGCCCCCGTTATCCATCTGTCTGAATACATAAAAGCAGAAAACCGATTCGAGCACGCGAAACCTGTCCCTCATCGGAAACTGATCGCAGACATAGGATTCAAGCTCCTGCATATAGTCGCCCGAAAGCAGCGACTGCACGGAAAACTCCGGAAGCTGCTGGAGCTTTCTTCGCTCCGCTCTGGAAACCTCCCGGTCAGGAAGAAGCAGATGTGCAAGCGACAGCGCCGCTATGAAAACACAAAATACGATCGCTGTCGCTATGCTCTGCCTGTGTTCAGGCGCCCTTGCAGAATTCATTAAAGCTGTTCACCACGGCAGCGGCCGTGTCCTCATAGGACATGACGAGCAGCACCAGATTTCCGTTCTGCACGACCTCGGTCTTTTCCGCCTCGACGCAGACCCACTTGCGCGGATTGGCGTTTGCCTCGATATCCTTGGCAACAGCCGCAGCATCGTCGCCGTCGGGCACGCGCACGAGCACGACGGAGTGTGCGCAGGCGTTGACAAGAGCTTCGTTGCAGGCCGCCTCATAGCCGTCCTTATAGTCGATGAAGGCAAAATATTTGAAGTTTTCCGAGTCGAGCAGCATGTTGTCCGTGTCGATCTCCATATCCACATCAGACATGATCTCCTTCAATATGTCCATCACGGACATATCCGCCCCCGGGGTCTTATCAGCTTTGCCCCCACAGGCCGCAAATGCGAGTATCATTGTCAATACAAGTGTCAGAGTAACAATACGTTTCATTTCAATTTCCCCTTTCGCGCTATATGACGCCTGCCGCAAGACAGTTGTTCCATCACTTGCGCATAATCTTTAATTATATTATAATACTTACCACCGGTTGACAAGAGCAAACACGCCCGGCAGCCGATGGTATTATTATGTTAAAACAAACGGAGATTAATTCTTTATGATAGAACTGTTGTCCCCCGCAGGTTCTCCGGAAGCTGTCACAGCGGCCGTGCAGTCCGGCGCCAACGCCGTTTATCTCGGCTGCGGCGACTACAACGCCCGCAGAAACGCAAAAAATTTCAGCACCGAGGAATTTGAGAGCGCGGTCGAATACTGCCATGTACGCGGCGTGCGCGTGTTTCTGACGATGAACACGCTTCTGCGCGACCGCGAGCTCCCCGGCGCGGCAGAGCTTGCCGTTCGCGCCTCCAACGCCGGCGTGGACGCAATACTGGTCCAAGACCTCGGCGCGGCAAAAATGCTCTCCCGCGTGGTGCCGGACGTCGAGCTGCACGCAAGCACGCAAATGACCGTCCACAGCCTTGAAGGCGTCGAGCGCTGCGCGGATCTCGGCATGACGCGCGCCGTGCTCTCGCGCGAGCTTTCGATGGACGCGATAGCGCATATATGCGCCCATTCTCCGATTGAGATCGAGACCTTTGTGCACGGCGCGCTTTGCATGTGCTACAGCGGCCAGTGCTTTTTCTCCTCCGTCATCGGCGGGCGGAGCGGCAACCGAGGTCTCTGCGCACAGCCATGCCGCCTGAAATACGGCTGGAACGGCAAGGCGGACTCAAACCCGCTGTCGCTCAAGGACATGTCGCTGGCCAACCACCTTTCCGAGCTGGAGGACATAGGCGTCGACTGTCTGAAGC
>CAKSXP010000149.1 GCA_934515035.1 uncultured Oscillospiraceae bacterium | reverse complement strand
GTGCGGGACGGCGCGCCGGTCTTGATCTGTCCGGCGTTGACGGCGACGGAAATGTCGGCAATGGTGGTGTCCTCGGTCTCGCCGCTGCGGTGGGAAACAACTGCCGTATAGCCCGCGCGGTGTGCGGTCTGGATGGCGTTGAGGGTCTCGGTCAGGGTGCCTATCTGGTTGACCTTGATGAGGATGGAGTTGGCGACTCCGAGACTGATGCCCTTCTTCAGGCGCTCGACATTGGTGACGAACAGGTCGTCGCCAACGAGCTGGATCCGCTTTCCGAGAGCGTCGGTGAGCATTTTCCAACCCTCCCAGTCGTCCTCGGCCATGCCGTCCTCGATGGAGATGATGGGATATTTGTCGCAGAAACCGACCCACATGTCCACCATTTCCTGTCTCGTCTTGACGATGCCGCGTTTGGGCAGGTGATAGCATTCGTCCTCTGCGCTGAACCACTCGGAAACGGCGGGGTCCATGGCAATCATGAAGTCCTCGCCGGGCTTGTAGCCTGCCTTTTCTATCGCCGCGACCAGCGCCTTGAGCGCGTCCTCATCGGACTCAAGATCGGGCGCGTAGCCGCCCTCGTCGCCGACGCCGGAGGAGGGAACGACCTTTCTGAGAGTGTGAAACACTTCGGAGCACATGCGCAGCGCTTCGGTGAAGCTCACGGCGGAGACGGGCATTATCATGAATTCCTGAATATCAACGCTGTTGTTTGCGTGCGCGCCGCCGTTGAGAACGTTCATCATCGGAACGGGCAGAGTCTTGGCGTTCACGCCGCCGATATAGTTATAAAGGCTGTTTCCCGTTGCAAGTGCTCCGGCCTTTGCACAGGCGAGGGATACGCCGAGTATGGCGTTGGCGCCGAGACGGGTCTTGTTGGGAGTCCCGTCAAGCTCACAGAGCAGACGGTCGATAGAGGGCTGGTCGAGGACGTTCAGACCGTAAAGAGCCTCTGCGATCTCGGTATTGACGTTTTCAACGGCCTTCAGGACGCCCTTGCCGAGATAGCGGGAGCTGTCTCCGTCGCGCAGCTCGCAGGCCTCGTAAATGCCGGTGGAGGCGCCGGAGGGAACAGCCGCCCTTCCGACGGTGCCGTCAGAGAGCGTGACGTCGACCTCGACGGTGGGATTGCCGCGCGAATCGAGTATCTCGCGTGCGCAGACATCAACTATATCATAATAATCCTTCATAAGTTTTTCCTCCGTTATATTATCTGATGATAAGACTTTTGCCGGTCATCTCGACGGGCTTTTCAAGGCCCATAAGCTCCAGCATCGTCGGCGCGATATCCGCAAGGCGGCCGCTTCTCAGGCTTACGTCGGCTCCGACGATGATAAACGGGACGGGATTCGTGGTATGAGCCGTGTTGATCTCGCCCTCCGGAGTTATCATTACGTCCGCGTTGCCGTGGTCGGCCGTCACAAGGCTTATCCCTCCGATGTCGGAGACCGCCTTTACGATCCTTCCGACGCACTCGTCGACCGTTTCGACCGCTTTGATCGCGGCGTCCATAACGCCCGTATGGCCGACCATGTCGCAGTTTGCGAGATTAACGACCACGATGTCGTATTTTCCGCTGCTGATGCGGGCGACGGTCTCGTCGGTGACGGCTTTTGCGCTCATCTCGGGTATGAGGTCATAGGTGGCGAATTCCTTCGGAGACGGGATCAGGACGCGGTCCTCGCCGGGATAGACCTTTTCAACGCCGCCATTGAAGAAGAAGGTGACATGCGCGTATTTTTCGGTCTCCGCAATGCGGAGCTGGCGCAGACCGAGCGAAGAGACATATTCTCCGAAGGTGCCCTCGAGCCTTTCGGGAGGAAACGCCACCGGAAGATCGAGCGTTTCGTCGTACTGGGAGGTGCAGACAAAGTTCAGAGAAAGCTCATCAACGTCCATTTCCGCGCCGTCGGGCAGATTGCCTGTCAAAGCCCAGCAGAGTTCTCGTGCACGATCGGGACGGAAATTGAAGAAGATGACGCTGTCCCCGTCCTTTACCATTCCGTTTCCGTCGCAGACGACGGGTTCAACGAACTCGTCCGTAACTCCGTTTGCATAGCTTTCCTCAACGGCCCTGACCGGATCCGCGATTTCGGCGCCTTTTCCGCGGACCATGGCGTCGTATGCGCGCTGGAGTCTCTCCCAGCGCTTGTCTCTGTCCATCGCATAAAAGCGGCCCATGATCGTTGCGATCCTGCCGACGCCCAGCTCTTCGCATTTGCGGATGCAGTCACGGACATATCCGAGCCCGGTCGTAGGGCCGACGTCGCGTCCGTCGAGAGCGGCATGGATATAGACGCGGGACAATCCGCGGCGCTTTGCAAGCTCCAGAAGCGCGTAAAGATGGTTTATATGACTGTGGACGCCGCCGTCTGAGAGCAGCCCGAACAGATGCAGAGCTTTTCCGCTGTCGCGCGCCGCGTTGACGGCGGAGCAGTAGACGTCGTTGGTGAAGAACGAACCGTCCTCGATGGAGTTCGTGATGCGGGGCAGGTCCTGAAAGACTATCCTGCCGGCGCCGATATTGGTGTGTCCGACCTCGCTGTTGCCCATCTGGCCTGCGGGCAGGCCGACATCCGTTCCGGAGGCCTCCAGCGTCGTGTTCGGACAGGTGGAAAACAGCCTGTCAAGATTCGGCGTATTCGCCCTGAATATTGCGTTGCCCTCGTTCTCGGGGCCGAGGCCGTAGCCGTCCATAATGATAAGTGTAGTTGCAGATTTCATGATTATTGTTCCTGACCGGTCGCAAGAATGATATCGGCAAATTTATCGGGGTCGAGGGAGGCTCCGCCGATGAGCCCGCCGTCGATATCGGGCATTGAGAGAAGCTCGCCCGCGTTTGCGGGATTCATGGAGCCGCCGTAGAGTATGCTGACGCCCCTGGCGATACGCGCTCCGTAGAGGCGGCGGATAATGGCTCTTATCGCCTCGCAGACCTCCTGAGCCTGTTCGCTCGTTGCGGTCATTCCCGTTCCGATAGCCCATATCGGTTCATATGCTATAACGGCGCGGCGCATGTTTTCCGGCGCGATGCCGAAAAGCGCCGATTTGACCTGATAGGTTATGTGGTCGAGCGTGAGTCCGCGCTCACGCTGCTTGAGAGATTCGCCGACGCAGATGATGGGGGATATTCCGGAGCTTAAAAGAGCTTTGGCCTTTTCGTTTACAAGCTCGTCTGTCTCGCCGAAATATGTGCGGCGCTCGGAGTGCCCGACGATGACGAAGCGTGCGCCCAGATCCCGGAGCATTGCTATGTTGACCTCTCCCGTATAGGCGCCGGAGGCGTGTTCGCTGACGTTCTGTGCGCCGACGGCGATGCGGCTGTCCTTGACGGCGCGGGAGAGATTGCTGAGAAGGGGGAAGGGGGCGCAGATGACGGTGTCGCATGTTTTGGTTCGCGGCAGTCTTGCACGCAGAGTTTCGATATAGGGCTTTACCTGGCTCGGAAGCATGTTCATTTTCCAGTTTCCGGCGATTATTGCCCGCCTGTATTTCTTGTTCATCTTTTTTCTCCTGAAAACGAAAATATCATTTTTTGTCCATAAGGCATGCAACGCCGGGCAGCTCCCGCCCCTCAAGGAACTCGAGAGAAGCGCCGCCGCCGGTAGAGATATGCGTCATTTTGTCGGCGTATCCAAGCTTTTCGACCGCAGCGGCGCTGTCGCCGCCTCCGACGATAGATACGGCGCCGGATTCCGCGATGGCCTTTGCTATTGCTTCGGTGCCGCCGGCGAACGCGGGAAATTCGAAAACGCCCATGGGTCCGTTCCAGATAACGGTCCCGGCCCCGGATATCGCCTCGGAAAACTCTTCGATCGTCTTTTTGCCGATGTCCATGCCCATCTGCCAATCGGGCATACCGCAGGAATCACGATAGATAGGCGCAGCGTCGGCGGAGAACTCCTCCGCGGCAAGGCAGTCGATGGGCAGCAGCATGCGCACACCCTTTTCCTCCGCCTTCTTCATCACGGAAGAGGCATATTCGAGTTTATCCTCTTCGCACAGGGATTTGCCGATGGAATAGCCCTGCGCCTTTATGAAGGTATATGCCATGCCGCCGCCGATGATGATCGTATCGACCTTTTCAAGCAGGTTGTCGATAACGCCGATCTTGTCAGAGACCTTTGCTCCGCCGAGGATGGCTACAAACGGGCGCTTCGGATCGTTAAGGGCCTTGCCCATCACGTTAAGCTCGGTCTCGACGAGCAGTCCCGCGACCGCGGGGAGCCAGGCGGCAACGCCTACCGTGGATGCATGAGCGCGGTGCACCGTTCCGAAAGCATCGGAAACGTATATGTCGGCCATGGATGCCAGCTCACGCGCGAAATCCGGATCGTTCTTCTCCTCTTCCTTGTGATAGCGAAGGTTTTCAAGAAGCATGATCTCGCCGGGAAGCAGGGCAGAAGCCATTGTTTTGGCACTGTTTCCGATGACGTCCGCAGCCATATAGACCGGTGTTCCCAGCAGACTGGAGAGCCGCTCCGCCACGGGGCGGAGACTGAGTTCCGGTTTCCATTCGCCCTTCGGACGGCCCAGATGCGAGCACGCAATGACGGCCGCGCCGTTTTCGAGCAGATAGCGTATCGTCGGCACTGCCGCGCGTATACGCTTGTCGTCTGTTATTTTTCCTGTCAGCTTGTCGAGAGGGACGTTGAAATCGCAGCGGAGAAGGACCTTTTTGCCTCTCACGGGGATGTCCCTGACTGTCATTTTATTGTAATTCATATTGGCCTCCGTATTTATCAGAGTTTTATTGCTTAATTATACCATCGGTTGACAAGGGCAAACACGCCTGACAGCGCGTCTTTCCGGCGCTTTTTGCCCTTTTCGTCTTGGTGGGCGTCAGCCCACCTGCGGCTCAAAAGCCAAAAATCACTCGAAGATACACCCCTGTCAGGTGCAGGCAGTTTTGCCGGTGCAGAAATCCGTCCAGACAAGGAAAGGCCCGCAGAGAATACTTTCCGTATTGTCAAGGGCATTGACGCCGCATGGGCGCATTTCTGCCCGTCAAAACCGTGTCTGCTCTTGTCACCCGA
>CAKSXP010000148.1 GCA_934515035.1 uncultured Oscillospiraceae bacterium | reverse complement strand
GCTTTGGCAGGTGGTTCATGCCCTCGAATATGTAGGCAAGGTGGCCGAGGGCCTGCTTGGTCTGCTGACGGGTCTGGTAGCTGACCTCGGTGAAAGCGCCGAACGCCGCGATATAGCTGAAGGTCTCGCCGGTGTCCATCCGTCCGAGATCGTACGGAATGGGTTCGCCGGAGATGATCATGTGCGCGGCGCGGAGCGGGTTGCGGGAAAGGCCGAGTGTTGTTGCAACGTCGTTTGCCGTTCCCGTTGGGATATAGCCGATGGGAGGTCTTTCCGGAAGCTCGGACAGGCCGCTCATGCAGTCGCTGAGAGTGCCGTCTCCGCCCAGGCAGACAAACAGGTCGTAGTCGCCGCCGTGCTCTCTGGCAAGTGTTCTGGCGTGACCTGCGTATTCCGTAAAATAAACGGATGGGATATACCCGCCGTTATAAAAGACCTCGAGAGCCTCGCCGAGTCCGGTCCTCATGAGTCCGCGGCCAGCGACGGGGTTGATAAGAAGCATCATGCTTTTTTTCACTGTATCAGCCTCGCATCTTTAAAAATGGCATGGGGGATGCATAACGTTATTTATACATCCCCCATGCCATTATAATATCCGCGCCGTGAAATGTCAACGGTCATAATACTCACGTTGAAATCGGTCGGAGTTTGTGGTAAAATCCGCTTTTGTCAATAACGCCGTCCCCGCTGACGGACGGTATTCTGAAAGGAATGATGCAGCGGTGATAAAAGCCGTACTGTTTGATCTGGATGGAACTCTGCTGCCGATGGACAACGATGAGTTCACAGAGAATTACTTCAGGCTTCTTGCGTCGCGGTTCGCGCCGCTCGGATATGATGCGCAGGAGCTGGTGAAAGCCGTCTGGGACGGCACGGCGGTAATGGTAAAAAATGACGGGAGCAGGACGAACGAAGAGGCGTTCTGGGACCGGTTCGGCGCCGTCATGGGCGAAAGCGCACTGCTGGACAAGCCGGCCTTCGAGAATTTTTACAGGAATGAATTCAACGATGCCCGCGCATCCTGCGGCTTCAGCAAAAGCGCGCGGGAAGCGGTTGAGCTTGCAAGGAGCCGCGGTCTGATAACGGCTTTGGCGACGAACCCGATCTTTCCGGCCTGTGCTACCGAGAGCCGCATACGCTGGGCCGGACTGGAGCCCGGAGACTTTGCCGTTTACACGACATATGAAAACAACACGCACTGCAAGCCCAATCCCGAGTATTACAGGGATGTGGCAAACGCGCTGGGGCTGGCCCCCGGAGAGTGCGCGATGGTGGGCAACGACGTTGATGAGGATATGGTCGCGGAGACTCTCGGCATGAAGGTCTTTCTGCTGACTGATTGCCTTATCAACAGGTCCGGCAGGGACATCAGCGCGTATTCCCACGGCGGCTTTGAGGAGCTGAAACAGTTCATCATGTCGCTGTGAAGCACGGAGGCGGACGCGGCCCGCAGAAGCGTCCTTTTGCGGTGATATCTTTTCCGGCAAACATTGCGTTTTCTGTTGGCCTATTGCAACGAACGTACAACTTTTCGAAATAATCCGGGAGGATTTGCGTGTTGCAGACTTGCCACGGATATGATATAGTAACAATGTGTGCGGATTGTATCCAAACGCATGAATTGGAGGTTTTCTGTCGTGCTCTTTGATGAAAAACATCGTACGGATACGAATGAGATCGACTTCCGCGAAGTCGTCAGCAGCCTGTCCGATGGTGTGCTCGTTACAGACGGAGACGGCAGGATCCTGTTCGTCAACCAGTCATACTGCCGCAGGCTGGACGTCGAACCCGAGGATCTTATCGGGAGAAACGTTTTTGACGTGGCCAAGGAGGGAAAGGTGTTCCGCCATTCCGTATGCGCGGACGTTATTCGTTCCGGAAGGCGCATTTCCGGCGCCGGATATATGCGTTCGGCCGGAAACAGCCGGGTAAACGGCTACGCCGCGGCAGAGCCTGTTTTTGATGAAAACGGCAATATACGCATGGTCGTCAGCAGCATAACGGATGTTGACGAGCTGCGCATCAGATTCGCACAGTTCCGCGGCACGGACCGCGGCGAGGATGCGATCCAGATAAACGACTGCTTCACCGCGCCGGAAAACCGCGAGCTGGGCTCCGACCCCGTGATGGAGAGAACAAAGGAAACGGCAAGGAGAGCCGCCGCGACGGACGAGCCGATCCTCATCGCGGGAGAAATGGGGACCGGAAAAGAGGTCCTTGCGGACTACATCCTTACGGAGAGTTCGCGGCGCGAAAAGCCCTATGTCAAGGTCAACTGCCGCGCCATCCCGGTGGGACTGCTCGAGTCTGAGCTTTTCGGAAGCGAGGGAGAACCGGAAGAGCCCTGCCTTGGCGACAAGGCCGGCCTGTTTGAACAGGCGGACGGCGGGACGATACTTCTCGGCGAGATAGACGGACTCCCGGCGGGACTCCAGCAGGCGCTGGTCGATGTGCTGCGCTCCGGCGAGGTATCACGCGCCGGCAGCGGAAAGAACACAAAGCTGGATGTGCGCGTGATCGCGTCGGTCGACAGCGGCATACGCGAGCTGGTCGAAAAAGGCGAGTTCAGCAGAGAGCTGTTCGAACTCTTTTCCGGCGGCGTCATCGACGTCGCTCCTCTCAGAGAGCGCAAAAGCGACATCATCCCGCTTACAAGGCACTTCTTCGACGAATACTGCGAGAAGCACGGGCGAACACTGAAATTTCCCGAGAGCGTGTGTCCGGACCTGGAGAATTATTCTTGGCCGGAGAACGTCAGGGAGCTTAAGAACATAATCGAATACCTTGTCATCTGCTCGGAAGGAGACACGCTGGACGCCGCAAAGCTTGCGGAGCTTCTTGACATTCCAAATTACGGACATCCAAGCGAGGTCGGACTGCACGAGGCCGTGGCAAGATATGAAAAACAGATGATCGAGGACGCGCTTGTGAATTGCGGCGGTGTCCGGCGCGCCGCGGCTTACCTCAAGGTCGACCCTTCGACCATCTCGCGAAAGGCGAAAAAATACGGCATACCCATCATAGAACAGCAGCCCTGACAAAAACACTTGTATACAGGCGAAAAATGTTGTAAAATAACTAATTGGAGAAAAAACGGTGCAGGCGGAAAAAATCATCGACAATATATTCAAGATCGTCGTGCCGCTGCCGATGACTCCGCTGAAGAGCCTGAACGCATATGTTGTCCGGGGCGAGCGGAATCTTCTGATAGACACCGGATTTAATCACGATGTATCGGAGCAGGCGCTGATGCAGGGCCTCGACGAACTCGGAGTCCGGCTGGAGGATACCGACATCTTTATAACCCATCTCCATTCCGACCATTCCGGCCTTGCATGGAAGCTCCAGCGGCCGGGCGCAAAGGTGTATATATCCCATAAGGACTGGGAGTACATCGACGTTGAAGTAATGGAACAGGTCTGGAGACGCAGCGACAGAGTATATGCGCGGGAGGGTTTCCCGCAGTACGAGATGGATAAAATGCCTCTCAATAACGTCGCCAGAAGCCTTTCACCGACCAGAAACTGTGACTTTACATACGTTTCGGATGATGATATCCTCGAATATGGCGGACACAGGCTCCGCGTTGTAGGAGCTTCCGGACACTCTCCGGGACAGAAGTGCCTCTTCGAGGAGGAGACGGGGACGATGTTCCTCGGCGATCACATACTTTTCGATATAACTCCGACCGTCCAGATATGGGACGAACCGGAGGATTCGCTTACCTGCTATATGGAAGCGCTGAGGCGTTTCCGCGGCTTTAATATCAAAAATCCGCTGCCCGGACACCGCGGAGTTTCCTGTACCGCGGACGAGCGCATCGGACAGATCCTGGAGCACCACCGACTGCGGCTGGAAGAGACGGTTTCCGTCGTCTCTGCGCACCAGGGGATGACGGCATACGAGATCGCTTCGCATATGACCTGGCACATAAGAGCAAGATCGTGGGACGATTTTCCGATCTCGCAGAAGTGGTTTGCCGTCGGCGAAATACTCGCCCATCTCAGATATCTCGAAAACACGGGGGAGATTCTCCGTTATGAAGAGGGCGGGCTCAACAGATATGTGTGTTCAAAACACTGACAATGTTTTATGTTTATATCCTATTTTACTGAATGAAGGAGAAAAGCAAAATGGAAAACTTCATCGCACCGAAGTATGACCTGACCGGCAAGGTCGCCGTCATAACCGGATCCACCCGCGGCATCGGCAACGCCATCGCCACCACAATGGCATATTACGGCGCCAACGTCGTTGTCACCGGACGTAAGCAGGACGCCTGCGACAAGGCCGCAGCGGAGATCGAGGCAATGGGCCGCGGCAAGGCCATCGGTGTTGCCACCGAGGTCACTATCGCAGAGCACAGAGAAAACCTCATCAGGACCACAGTCGAGAAGTTCGGCCGCATCGATATCCTCGTCAACAACGCCGGTGTCGGCGGCACCCCCGTAAACATGCTTGACCAGACCGAGGAGACTTTTGACCATTTCATGGACGCCGACCTCAAGGCGCTCTACTTCCTCTCCCAGCTCGCCGGAAACCAGATGAAGGCTCAGGGCAGGGAAGGCGAAGAGAATCCCTACCGCATCATCAACATGGCATCCGCAGCCGGCATCAAGGCTCCCCGCGGAGATACCATCTATGGCGCCGCCAAGGCCGCTGTTATCCACCTGACCAAGATCATGGCCAACGAGCTCGCGCGCTACGGCATCACCGTCAACGCTATCGCTCCGGGCTATGTCGTGACCGACATGACCAAGGGCGTTATGGCCGACGAGAAGAATGCAAACGCGGTTAAGAAGATGATCTCTCTGCGCCGCTATGCACAGCCGACCGAGATCGCGGGCGTTGCCAACTTCCTGGCCTCCGATGCCGGCGGATATATCACCGGCGTGCTCATCCCCGTCGATGGCGGCATGACCATCAACTGAGCGGACGGCACCGTTCTGCAAAAAAGAAAAGAAAAAAGAAGATCCTTAAATTTAAGATAAAAGAAAGTTATTCTTAGGAGGAAAAAAAGAATGGCACAGACTTATGTCGGAACCTATGAGCAGTACAAAGAG
>CAKSXP010000147.1 GCA_934515035.1 uncultured Oscillospiraceae bacterium | reverse complement strand
CTCACGAGGTCCTGTCCAACCTTAACTTTACGATAAAGGGCGGCAGCACCTTCGGAATACTCGGAACGACGAGCTCCGGCAAGTCCACGCTGACATATCTTCTCACGCGGCTTTATGAGCTTCCTGAGGAAAACGGAACGATCTCCATCGGCGGCGTTGATATACGCGATATATCTCTGCCGTATCTGCGCAGAAACACGGGGCTTGTTTTGCAGGAGCCCTTCCTGTTCTCCAAGACGATAGGCGAAAACATCGCGATCGCCGCGGAGGAATCGTCTCTGGAGGAGATACGTCATTCCGCCGGCGTTGCCGATATCGACGCGAACATCATGTCGTTCCCGGAAAGCTACGACACCGTCGTCGGCGAGCGCGGGGTCACGCTTTCGGGCGGACAGAAGCAGCGTATCGCCATCGCGCGCACGCTCATGAAGAATTGCCCGATACTCATTTTTGACGATTCGACCTCCGCGGTCGATATGGAGACCGACGCGCGCATACGCGAGGCTCTGCGCAGGAACACCTCCGGCGCGACGGTCATTCTCATCTCACACAGGATCAACACGCTGATGCAGGCGGACAACATTCTTGTCATGGACAGCGGCCACGCCGTCCAGCTTGGTACCCACGACGAGCTTATCGCCGAGGACGGCATCTACAAGAGGATCTATGAGATCCAGTCCGACGCGGGCAGAACAGGAGGCGTCAATGGATAACGAAAAGAATAACGGCAGTTTCAGCCTTAAGCTCTGGGCAAGGCTTCTCCCGTATCTGAAGCCCGTCAAGACCCGGCTCTGCGTCGTCATTATAATGATGATCATTTCCGCCGCCGTCGATGCTTCGCTCCCGCTTTTCACAAGCTATGCGGTCAACAACTTCGTCGTTGCAAAAACCACCGAGGGTCTCGGCGTTTTCACCCTGCTCTATGCGCTGGTCATACTCATACAGTCCCTCACGACGGTGCTCTATTCCCGCCAGTGCATGATAATCGAAATGAACACCGGCAAACTCATGAAGCACGACTGCTTCATGCATCTTCAGGAGCTCCCGCTGAGCTACTATAACCAGAATTCCGTCGGCTATATCCTCGCGCGAGTCATGAGCGACACCAGCAGGCTCGGCGGTATACTCGCATGGAGCTCCATACACCTCATCTGGAATCTGTTTTACGTTATCGGCGTTCTGATAGCCATGTTTATGGTGAACGTCAGAATGGCGCTCATCGCGCTTGCGGTCCTCCCCGTTATCGTCATCATAACCGTTGTGTTCCAGCCGAAGATCCTGGCCGCGAACCGCCGCGTCCGGCATATCAACTCGCGCATAACAGGCGAGTTCAACGAGAGCATCAGCGGCGCGAAAACCAGCAAGGTCCTGGTCATTGAGGACAAGAACGCCGCTGAATTTCACGAAACGACCTCCGAAATGCGGACGGCGACCGTCCGCGCCTCAAAGCTCAACGCCGTTTTTCTCCCGCTCATCAGCTTTTTCGGCTCGTTCTCCGTTGCGATGGTGCTCTATTCCAGCGGCCTTCTCGTCATGAAGGACGCTCTGGATTTCGGCGTTCTCTCTGCGTTCATAACCTATGCCATCTCGATACTCGAGCCCGTCTCCCAGATCGCCGGCACATTTGCCGAGGCAATGGGCGCTCAGGTAAACATCGAGCGCGTCACAACGCTGCTCGACACGCCCTGCACGATCAGGGACACGGCGGAGGCCATCGAAAAATTCGGCAGCGTGTTTGACCCCAAGCCCGAAAACTGGCCCAAAATCGAGGGCCGCATCACCTTCGACCACGTCTGGTTCAAATATGACGACGCCCCGGAGGACGACTATGTTCTCAAGGACATAAACCTCGATATTCCCGCCGGTACCACCGTCGCCATAGTCGGCGAGACCGGCGCCGGAAAGTCCACGATGGTAAACCTTGCCTGCCGCTTTTTCGAGCCGACAAAGGGCAGAGTGCTCATTGACGGAACCGATTACCGGGAGCGCGGGCTTCTCTGGCTGCACTCAAATCTCGGTTACGTACAGCAGACGCCGCATCTTTTCTCCGGTTCGCTGATGGATAACATCCGCTACGGCAACCTGAACGCAAGCGACGAGGACGTTTACAGGGCCGCAAAGCTCGTCTCGGCCGACACCGTCGCGGAGAAGCTGGAAAACGGCTATGATACCGACGTCGGAGAGGGCGGCGACAGGCTGTCCACGGGCGAAAAGCAGCTTGTATCCTTTGCGCGCGCGATCGTCGCAGATCCCCCAATCTTTGTTCTCGACGAGGCCACGAGCTCCATCGACGCAGAGACGGAGCAGCTCGTTCAGAACGCGATCTCGCACGTGCTGACAGGCCGCACATCCTTCATAATCGCGCACAGGCTCTCGACCATCCGCTCGGCCGACATCATCCTCTATGTAGAGGATCACGGCATATCCGAACAGGGCTCCCACGACGAGTTGATGGCAAAGAAGGGCAAATACTACAATCTCTACACCAAAATGATGATAAAGGACAGGGCGGAATCCGCGGGTATCCGCCTGGATGAGGACTGATGACAGGGCAAAACGATCTCACGCAGGGCTCCATCTGGCGGCAGCTTGTGCGCTACTCCATCCCGCTGGTCATATCCAGCGTTCTTCAGGCCATGTACGGCATGGTCGATATGATCGTCGCGGGACATTATATCGGCTCCGTCGGGCTGTCGGCCATCAATAACGCGAGCAGCGTTATGAACATGATAACAAACATCATTATCGGCCTTGCCACAGGCGGAAATGTCTTAATCGCGCAGTATTTCGGCGCAAAGGACCACGAAAACTGCCGCCGGAGCAGCGTTACCCTGTTCTGCTCCGGCCTTATCTCCGGCGCGGCTGTCGCGCTGTTGTTTTTCCTGTTTTCCCGTCAGATCCTTTCGCTCCTGCGCGCGCCCGCGCTTGAAGAGGCGACAAGCTATCTCAGGATCTGCTCCATCGGCATTTTCTTTATAATGGGCTACAACACAACGACGGCGGCGCTTCGCGCCATCGGCAACTCCCGCGCACCGCTTATATGCATCGCCTCGACCTGCTGTCTCAACATCGTGCTCGACCTTGTGTTTGTCGGCCCTGCCGGCATGGGCGTTCAGGGCGCGGCCCTTGCGACCACGATCTCACAGGGCGTCAGTTTTCTGATCTCTCTGGTCTTCGTCCTTCGCAGTCCCGACCTGTTCGGGATACGCTTCGGGTCGCTCCGCATCTACCGCGACAGGCTCCGCCTTATCCTGAAGCTCGGTCTCCCCTGCGCCGTTCAGATGAGCGTTGCGGCGATCTCCTGGCTGTCCGTCACCTATATCGTCAACAGCTACGGCGTTGCCGTTTCCGCTGGAAACGGAGTTACCGCCAAGCTGCGCGATTTTGCAACGCTCTTTATCGTTGCAATGAGCAACGGCTCCGCCGGCATGATCGCACAGTGCATCGGCGCGGAGGATTATGGCCGTGCGCGCAGGGTGCTTTATACGGCGATGCGCATTTCCGTTGGAATGTCGCTCGTTATCGTAGCCGTTATGGAGCTTTTCGCGCCGCAGCTCGTGTCTCTCTTCACCACCGATCCGGAGGCCGCAGCCGCCGCCATACGCAATCTGCGCATCGAAATACTCGGTCAGCTTTTCTACGCCGTATTCATGCTCTATCACAGTCTCGGAGTGGGCAGCGGCCACACATGGTATGTTTTCTTCTCAAGCTTTGTAAACTGCATCGTGGCCCGCGTTGTTCTCGGCTTCTCGTTCAACGCGCTCTGGGGTCTGGACGGCCTTTACTGGGCCTGCATGATAGCCCCGTTCACCTCTGTGCCTATCGGCATCTGGTTTGACCGCTCGAACAGGTGGAAAAACACTCTTATAAAGGAATAGCTCACATAAAAAAAGCCACAGGCGGACCGAAAACGGTCCGCCTGTGGCTTTTTTATCTCATGTACCTGTTAAGAAATCTCACCGCGAGCTGCGGCCATATCTGCGCGGGCAGCCCTTCGGACAGTGCATCGGCATGCGCGCCCTTGTCGAATATATGCAGCGCATAATGTATGCGCTCGTTTGCCAGCGCCGCGGCAAAGGTCATCGAATCCACGGCCGGGACCGCCGAGTCCGCCGCGGAGTGCCACATGAAGGTCGGCGGCGTGTTTACATTGACGTTATATCTCGGCGTGAGCGCCTTGCGCTCCTCCTCGCTGGGGCTGTCGGTCCCGAATATGGCGGTATACATCTGCTTTTCCATAAAGCTTGAAGCATCTCTGGTCATATCCGTCGCCGCATAGCACAGGATATTTGCGTTCGGCTTGAGCATGCGCGCCGGGACCTCACAGTCCTTCGCAAGCTGTATCCAGTTGTTGCCGAAATATGCCGCGAGATGTCCGCCGGCAGAAAAGCCGCACAGCGCAATGCGGTTCTCGTCGATGTTCCACTCCTTCGCGTTCTCGCGGATCATTACAAGGGCGGATGCAAGATCATAAGCCGGTCCCGGAAACAGCGCGTTTGGGTTCATCTCCCCCTCGGTCTTGCCGAACTCGCCATAGGCCGTTGAATATTCCATCACAAAAGCATGGAAGCCGTTCTGCGCAAACCAGCGCGCCACGGGCGCTCCCTCCGGCTCGGCAATGCCGATATATCCGCCGCCGGGCAATACGACGACCGCGGGCATCGGCTCCGTGCTGCTGCCGGTATCACCAAAATAACCGTTCAGCGCGACCTTTTTATCCTCGCTGAACACCCATCTGCGTTCTGTCATGTTTATATCTCCAATTCATAGTTTTTTTCTTATTCTACACCATTTCCGAAAAAAAGCAATGACCTCCCTGAAAAAAGGAAGGTCATGCAATCTGCCGGAAAAGCGCAGAATGCTTTTCCGGCAGATCCGTTATCATCATTCAGGAAATGTTTTTGAACTCCATGAATATCTTTGCTACCTGTCCGCGGGTCGCGGTGTTCTTCGGCGCAAAGGTCCCATCGCCCATGCCGTTTATAACGCCCGCCTGCTGGAGTGCCGTTACCGCGGCGGACGCGGCGGCGGAAATGTTCCAGCTGTCCGTGAAGCTCTGCGCGGCGTTTGTTTTGGGCAGGTTTATGCCATACCTGGAGGCATAGTTATAAAGCAGCAGCGCCATCTCCTCGCGCGTTATAT
>CAKSXP010000146.1 GCA_934515035.1 uncultured Oscillospiraceae bacterium | reverse complement strand
GGGCGTGGCTCCGGACTTCGTCGAAAAGCTCGGTCTGCTGGGCATATCCGGCATTGCAAACGTTCTGTGCTGCATCAAGATGGCAAAATACTACGAGTTCAACGAGCACGACGTCGTCGCCACCGTCCTGACCGACAGCATTTCCATGTACGGCAGCCGCATCGAAGAGCTCCGCGCCCGCGACGGCGAATACAGCGCGGCAAAGGCCGCCGTTGACTACGCCCTCCACCTCGGCGGGCTCAAGACCGACAACATGCTCGAGCTGACCTATCCCGAGCGCAAGCGTGTTCATAACCTCAAATACTACACCTGGGTCGAGCAGCAGGGCAAATCCGCCGAAGAGCTCAACGCCCTCTGGTACGATCCCGAAAACACCTGGGGCACCGTCCACAGACAGGCGCACGAGATCGACGAGCTCATATGCAGCTTTAACGAGGCGGCGGCGAAATGAGAAACGTCAAATGCGCGCGCTGCATCAGCTGCGGCCGGGAATATGAGCCCGCCCCGGACATCACGACCTGCGAATGCGGCGGGATACTGGACATCGTATATGACTACGATTACATCAAGCAGACGGTCAGCCGCGAGTTCTATGCGGAATGCGGGGACCGTTCAATGTGGCGTTACCGCGCCTTTCTTCCCGTTGAGGAAACGACTCAGGCCCCTCCCCTGCGCGTCGGCTGGTCGCCTCTCTACAACGAGCCGAGACTTGCGGAAAAGCTCGGCGTCGCAAAGCTCTGGATAAAGGACGACGGGCTGAACCCGACCTCGAGTCTCAAGGACCGCGCCTCCTCCCTGGCCGTTGCCAAGGCGGTCGAGGCGGGATATGACACCATCGCCTGCTCCAGCACGGGAAACGCCGCCTCCTCCCTGGCCGGAAATGCCGCGGCGGCGGGTCTTTCGACCTATATCTTCGTGCCCTCCCGCGCGCCCATCGGCAAGGTCGCCCAGCTGCGCATATTCGGCGCGACGGTCATCTCCGTCGAGGGAAGCTATGAGGACACCTTCCGCCTGTCCGCCGAGGCTATCGCAAAATACGGCTGGTACAACCGCAACGCCGCGATAAATCCCTATCTCATGGAGGGCAAAAAGACCGTGGCTCTCGAGATAGCAGAACAGCTCGGCTGGGAGATACCCGACTATGTCGCCCTTTCCGTCGGCGACGGCTGCACCATTGCGGGCGTATGGAAGGGCTTCACCGACCTGTACAGCGCCGGGCTCACCGACAGGCTGCCAAAGCTCATAAGCGTTCAGGCACAGGGCTGCTATCCGATCAACCGCGCGGTCGAAACGGGCGCTCCCATCGAGCCGATGGAGGAAAACACCATCGCCGACAGCATTGCCGTCGGCGTGCCGCGCAACCCGGACAAGGCGATAAACGCGATAAAGCAGTCCGGAGGGCTGACCGTCGAGGTCACGGACGAAGAGATCTTCGACGCCATGCGCCTGCTTGGGCGCACCTGCGGAGTGTTCGGCGAACCCGCCGGAGTAACGGGAACGGCAGGCCTTGTCAAGGCCTGCGCCCAGGGGCTGATCCCCGCCAACTCGACCGTCGTTTCCATCGTCACCGGCAACGGTCTGAAGGACACTGCCAGCGGCATAAAAGCCGCGGGCGATCCGATACGCGTCGCTCCCGATCTTGCCCTTGTCGAGGAAGCTCTCGGCCTGTAAAAAACAATACTCCCGGACGCCGCTTAGCGGAAGCGGTGTCCGGGAGTGTTTTTTCATTCTGTCATGAAAGCAGGCACTTCTTCAGTTCTTCAACGGTCCGCACCGTTTTGACCGCCCCGGCGGCCTCCAGCTCGCCCTCCTCGGCATAGCCGTAATACACGCCGATGCAGTCCAGCCCGCATTCCGCCGCGCCCTCCACGTCGTAATGACGGTCGCCGACCATCACTGCGGAGGATGTGTCGCTTATGCCCATCATGGAGAGCACGTCCCTTATGACCTCGGCCTTGCTGTGGCGTTCGCCGCTGAACTCGCTGCCGAGAACAAGCTCAAAATACGGCATGATCCCATAGCTCTCAACGATCCGGCGCGAGAATACCGTCGGCTTGCTCGTTGCGACCGCGAGCCGTTTCCCCGCCGCTTTGAGCTCGCGGAGAAGCTCGTCTATGCCCTCGTACATATGATTTTCGTTTATGCCAACGGTCGAAAAGCGCTCGCGGTATTTGGCCTGCGCCCGCTGCGCGGTCTGTTCGTCCATGCCGAACTTCTGCATGAACATATCCTTGAGCGGCGGCCCGACAAAGCAGTAAAGCTCCCGGCGATCGGCGCTGATGCCCATATCCGCCAGCGCATACTGAACGCAGTTTATTATACCCTCGGCGGAATCGGACAGCGTTCCGTCAAGGTCAAAAAGTATGGTATCGTACAAATAAATCACCTCTGCATTTATATCCTACAATACGGAGCAAGTGTTGTCAAACATCTGTTTGTGCGCATAGTCTGTAATGTAATTTCATAAAAGGACTGGTTTATATGCCCGATAACACTATAACCCGCTATTTTCTCGGCGCGAATTCCGCGCAGGGCTTCTATTCGCTTTATGACTGTTTTGCAAAACCGGAGGACGGCGTGTTCCTTTATGTTATCAAGGGCGGTCCCGGCTGCGGCAAATCCAGCTTCATGAAGCGCATCGGCGCACGCGCGGACTGCGCGGGGCTGGATGTGGAATATATCCACTGCTCCGGCGATCCCGCCTCGCTTGACGCGGTGCTCATCCCGGAGCTTGGCGTCGCCTATGCCGACGGCACCGCCCCACATGTTCTCGACCCGCCGTTCCCGGCCGCAGGAGGCGCATATTTCGATCTCGGCTCGTTTTACGACACGGCGGCGCTGCGGCCGAAGCTCGAGAGCATAATATCGCTTAACCAGCGCTATAAGGCCATGTATGCCGAAAGCTACACGCTGCTCTCAGCCGCCGGGAGCGTGACTATCCGCCCGTCTTCCGGCCTGATAACGGAGGAAGCGGTGCTTGCCGCCCGCCGCCGCGCTCGCTCTCTGATGGGCCGTGAGCTTGGCCGCGGCAGCGGCTCCGGGCGCGCCGTCCGGCGCTTCATCAGCGCGATAAGCTGTGAAGGGGGCGTGTTTCTCGACAGCACGGTCTCCGAGCTCTGTCCCCGCGTCTGTGAGCTCGACAACGAGCTGGGTATTGCGCAGGACTATCTCGACGAATGTCTCGCCTGCGCGCTCGCGCGCGGCTGCAACGTGATCGTCTGTCCCGACTGCCTTACCCCCGAAAAAACGCAGGCCCTGCTCATACCCGAAGCGGGGCTCGCGCTGCTGTGCGTTAACCGCCGCTGCCGCTGGCAGGGCGAGGTATACCGTCACGTCCGTCTGGACGCGCTGGCGGACGCGGAGGCTCTGCGCCGCGCGCGGCCCTCTATGCGCACGGCGGAAAAGCTTCGCTCGGCGCTGACGGCCGAGGCGGAGAAAAAGCTCGCCGGGGCGAAGACGCTCCACGATGAGCTTGAGGGAGTCTATAACCCCCATGTTGACTTTGACGGGGTCTATGCCCTTGTCGAAAAGCACGCGGAAGCGCTCGGCATATAGTATATAAAAAATGACCCGTGTTTTTACACGGGTCATTTCATAATATGTATTGGGTTCTGTCTCTTACAGAAGGCCGCCGATCTGCATGAAGATCGGAGCGAAAACGAGGGAGACGACGGTCATCAGCTTGATAAGGATGTTGATGGACGGGCCGGAGGTATCCTTGAACGGATCGCCGACGGTGTCGCCGACAACAGCAGCCTTGTGAGCATCGCCGCCCTTGCCGCCGTGGTTGCCTTCCTCAATGTACTTCTTCGCATTGTCCCAGGCGCCGCCGGCGTTGGACATGAAGATGGCCATCAGGACGCCGGTAACGAGAGAGCCGGCGAGCATTCCGCCGAGAGCGGCAGGTCCGATGAGGATGCCGACGATAAGCGGAGCGACAACGGCGAGGATGCCGGGCACGAGCATTTCCTTCAGGGAAGCGGTGGTGGAGATGGCAACGCAGGACTTGTAGTCCGGCTTGCCGGTGCCCTCCATGATGCCCGGAATGGTGCGGAACTGACGGCGGACTTCCTCGATCATCTTATAGGCAGCCTTGGAGACGCTCTCCATGGTCAGTGCGGAGAAGATGAACGGCAGCATGCCGCCGATGAGCAGGCCGATGGTGACATTCGGAGTCAGGATGTCGATGACAGAAAGATCAACAGCCTGTGCATAAGAGACGAACAGTGCCAGGGCGGTCAGAGCGGCGGAGCCGATGGCGAAGCCCTTGCCCATGGCTGCGGTGGTGTTGCCGACAGCGTCGAGCTTGTCGGTGATCTCGCGGACGGACTCGTCCAGACCGCTCATCTCGGCGATACCGCCGGCGTTGTCGGCGATCGGGCCGTAAGCATCGACGGCGACGGTGATGCCGGTGGTGCTGAGCATACCGACAGCGGCCAGAGCGATGCCGTAAAGTCCGCAGACCTTATAGGAAACATAGATGCCCACGCAGATGAGCAGGATGGGAACGACGGTGGAGCGCATACCGACGGCGAGGCCGGAGATGATCGTGGTGGCAGAACCGGTCTCGGACTGCTGGGCGATCTTCTTGACGGACTTGTAGTCGCCGGAGGTGTAGATCTCGGTGACGATGCCGATGATGAGGCCGACGATCAGGCCGGCGATAACGGAGATGGCAGCCTTGAAGTCGCCGAAGAACATCTTGCCGAACACCAGAGAACCGATGACGACGAGTGCAGCGGAGACATAGGAGCCCATCTTGAGTGCGGTGTGGGGGTTGGAGTTGTCATTGCCGCGGACAAAGAAGGTTGCGATGACGGAAGCGAAGATGCCGACGGCTGCCAGCAGCAGCGGGAATATGACGCCCGCGCCGGTGAAAAGGCCGGTAACGGCAACGCCGAGAGTAAGAGCGGAAACGAGCGCGCCGACATAGCTCTCGAAGAGGTCAGCGCCCATACCGGCGACGTCGCCGACGTTGTCGCCGACGTTATCCGCGATGACGGCGGGGTTGCGCGGGTCATCCTCGGGGATGCCTGCCTCGACCTTGCCGACGAGGTCGGCGCCGACGTCGGCAGCCTTGGTGTAGATACCGCCGCCGACACGCGCAAACAGCGCGATGGAGGAAGCGCCGAGGGAGAATCCGGTCAGGAT
>CAKSXP010000145.1 GCA_934515035.1 uncultured Oscillospiraceae bacterium | reverse complement strand
AAGGTTCATCTTCCTGTCCCGCGCGGAGGATTGCTGCGCAAAATTTGTGGCGGGAAGAAGAATTTTTTGAATTGGCTATTGCAATAAAATACGCAGTAATGTTAAAATCAATTTGGTAATACGGAGGGGCTTTTCTGCCCTCTTCGGAAAACTCTTCGGCTGGAACGAAGTGCTTCGCGCACGGGCTGACATATTCGCTCTTTGAGCAGACTGCTGAAGTTGTTTTGCATTCGACCCAAAGGGCGTTCACAAAAAGTGGACGCCCTTTTTAATTTAAGCTTAAGGAGGCCATTGAGAATGCTCATAATCGGAAACGGAAGAGTCATAACGAGGGACCCGGCCAGGCCCTATTTCGAGGACGGCGCAGTCGTTTGCAGCGGCGACACCATCGCGGAGGTAGGCGATTTTTCGTCCATCAGGCAGAAATATCTCGGCGCGGAGTTTATCGACGCCCGCGGCGGAGTTATCATGCCGGGCTTTATAAACGCCCACACGCATATATACAGCGCTCTGGCGCGCGGACTTTCCATCAACGGCTATGCGCCGACCAACTTTTTCGAGGTCCTAGACGGCATGTGGTGGAATATCGACCGCCATCTGACGATAGAGGGCACCCGCGCCAGCGCCTATGCAACGATCATCGACTGCATCAAACAGGGCGTTACAACGATCTTTGACCATCACGCGAGCTATGCGGAGATACCCGGCTCGCTCTTTGCGATAGCGGACGTTGCAAAGGAACTGGGCGAGCGCGCCTGTCTCTGCTACGAGGTGTCCGACCGCGACGGCGAGGAAAAGTGCCTCCAGGGCATACGCGAAAACGTTGAGTTCGGCCGGTGGGCGCTTGAACAGAACAGCGACATGATAAAGCCGATGTTCGGTATGCACGCGCTCTTCACGCTTTCGGACAGGACCTTCGACCGCTGCGTTGAGGAAAATAACGGGATGATGGGCTATCACATCCACGTTTCCGAGGGCATGAACGATGTTTACGACAGCCTTCGGAACTATGGCCGCCGCCCGGTCCAGCGGCTTCAGGATCACGGGATACTCGGCGAAAAGACGCTTCTCGGCCACTGCATACATATAAACACCGCGGAAATGGATATCATACGCGAGACGGATACGGCAGTCGTCAACAATCCGGAGTCCAACATGGGCAACGCCGTTGGCTGCTCTCCGGTGCTTCAGATGTACAAAAAGGGCATCACCGTCGGCCTCGGCACGGATGCCTATACCCATGACATGCTCGAAAGCCTCAAGGTAGCGCTGCTGATCCAGCGCCATAACGCCTGCCTGCCCGGCGTCGCATGGAGCGAGGTGACGGACGCAATGTTCAAAAACAACGCCGCGATCGCGGCCCGCCACTTTGAAAAGCCGCTCGGCGTACTTTCAAAGGGAGCCGCGGCGGACGTCATCGTCATGGATTACAAGCCGTTCACACAGTTTTCGGACGCCAACATCGACGGACACATGATCTTTGGCATGACCGGACGGCAGTGCCAGACCACCGTCGTCAACGGGCGTGTGCTGATGCACGACCGCGAGCTTGTGAATATTGACGAGGAGGAGATAAACGCCCGCGTCCGCGCAGCCGCGGACAAGCTCTGGAAAGAACTCAACGGCTGAGAACACAACAGGAGGTCAGAGAAAATATGAGCGATATCATGAGACCCGTTCCCTTCGGCGCGCTTATGAACCGGATACTTGAGGAATACAGGCGCGAGGGGACGATCTTCGGCGTTTCCAAAATACATAAGGCCGGCGGAAAGACGCTGGAACTGTTCGGAGAAAAGCTTGAAACGCCCTTCGGCCCGGCGGCGGGACCAAACACTCAGCTGGCTCAGAACATAGTTGCCGCATACGCTGCCGGGGGCCGCTTCTTCGAGCTCAAGACCGTGCAGACGATGGACGGACGCGAGCTTGCCGCCTGCGTTTCAAAGCCCTGCATCGCGTCCGGTGACGAGGCGTATAACTGCGAGTGGTCTACCGAGCTGACGGTGCAAGAGGCCTTCAACGAATATGTCAAGGCGTGGTTTGCCCTCAAGCTCATCTCACGGGAGCTCGGACTCGGCAGCCCGGAAGGGTTTATGTTCAATATGTCCGTCGGCTACGACCTTGCGGGCATACAGTCCGAAAAGATAGACGCCTTTATCGAGGGCCTTAAGGACGCCTCGCAGACCCCTGTCTGGCAGGAGTGCATGGACTGGGCAAAGCACAGCCTCTCGGCCTTTTACAGAGTCGGCTGGGACTATATCGACGCGGTCTCTCCCCGCATCTGCTCCGGCATAACCCTCTCAACGCTGCACGGATGCCCTCCGCAGGAGATAGAAAAGATTGCTTCTTATCTTATTGAGAAAAAAGGGCTCAATACCTTCGTTAAATGCAACCCGACGCTGCTCGGCTATGAGTTTGCGCGAAAGACGCTCGACGGGCTCGGGTTTGACTATATGTCGTTTGACGATTTCCATTTCAACGACGACCTTCAGTATTCCGACGCGGTACCGATGTTCCGCCGACTGATGAAGCTGGCGGAGGAGCACGGCGTTGAGTTCGGCGTCAAGCTGACCAACACCTTCCCCGTTAAGGTAACGCAGGGCGAGCTGCCCGCGGAGGAGATGTATATGTCCGGCCGCAGCCTCTATCCGCTCACCGTCGAGCTGTGCAGAAGGCTTACGGAGGAGTTCGGAGGAGCTCTGCGCATCAGCTATTGCGGCGGCGCGGACGCATTCAATATCGAGGGGCTTTTCGACGCCGGGATCTGGCCCATCACGATGGCGACGACGCTGCTCAAATCCGGCGGCTACAACAGGCTGTGCCAGCTTGCGGATATGATCTCCGACATGCCGTATAAGGCGTTCGAGGGGGTAGACGCCGGAAAGGTCTCCGCCCTTGCCGCCGCGGCGCTTGAGGATGGGCATTACCGGAAGGCGATAAAGCCCGTGCCCTCCCGAAAGCTGGATAAGAGCCTGCCGGTGTTCGACTGCTTCACGGCGCCCTGCCACAGCACCTGTCCGATAAACCAGGATATCCCCGCATATCTGCGCTTTGCGGGAGAGGGAAATTATCTCGAGGCGCTCAGGGTGATAACCGAGCGCAATCCTCTGCCCAACATAACCGGCACCATCTGCCCGCACACCTGCATGAATAAGTGCATGAGAAACCATTATGAGGCGCCGGTCGATATCCGCGCCGTCAAGCTGGAAAGTGCGCGCGCGGCGCAGGAGGAGCTTCTGCGTGAGCTCCGGCCCGCCGCTCCGAACGGGCGGCGGATCGGCGTGATCGGCGGCGGCCCCGCGGGTATTTCGGGCGCGTTCCTGCTTGCGCGCGCGGGCTTCTCCGTTACCGTGTTCGAGCGCCTGACGCAGGCCGGCGGCATCGTCCGCAATGTGATACCCTCGTTCCGCATAGCGGAGGAGACCGTTGAAAAGGATCTGGAGCTCTGCCGCGCGATGGGCGTTGAGTTCGTTACCGGGCGAGAGATCAATTCTCCCGATGAGATAAAAGAATATGGCTTTGAGGCCGTTATTCTCGCGACCGGAGCGTGGGAGCCCGGAAAGCTGCCGCTGGAATATGGCGAGGCGAGAAACGTCATCGACTTCCTGCGCGCCTTCAAGGCGGAGGGAGAGTCTCTTGAGATCGGAAAGAACGTCGTCATAGTCGGCGGCGGAAACACCGCGATGGATGCGGCGCGCTCGGCGCTCAGGTGCAGGGGCGTTGAAAAGGTCTCGCTTGTCTACCGCCGCGATATGCGCAACATGCCCGCAGACGAGGAGGAACTGCGCGAGGCGATCGCCGAGGGCGTTCTGTTCCGTCCGCTGCTCTCGCCTGTAGGCATAAGGGACGGCAGGCTCGTCTGCGAGAAGATGGAGCTTGGCGAGCCGGATGCGAGCGGACGCCGCAGCCCGGTACCGACCGGAGAGACGGAGGAGATCGAAGCGGACACCGTCATAGCCGCCGTCGGCGAACGCACCGACGCGGAGCTTTATGCCCGCTTCGGAATAGAGCTTGATTCGCGCGGCAGGGCGGTTTATAATGCCGACGGCAGCACGAACGTCCCGGGACTTTACCTTGCCGGGGACGCAAAGACCGGGCCGAAGACCGTCGTCGAGGCTATTGCGGGCGCGACCGCCGCGGCAAAAGCCATCGCGGGCATCGACCTTTCAAAATATGAGGCAGCTAACAGGGCTCCGGATGATGCCGCCGCAAGATTCAAGCGCGGCTATCTGTCCACGGACCTTGAAAACGTGAGCAACAGCTATCGCTGTCTCGAATGTCCGACCGTGTGCGAGACCTGCTGCGACGTCTGCCCGAACAGGGCGAACGTATCAGTCAAGGTCAATGGTGCGCGCCAGATACTGCATATTGACGGGATGTGCAACGAATGCGGAAACTGCGATGTGTTCTGCCCCTATACCGGCGGGCCGTATAAGACGAAGTTTACGCTCTTCAGCACGCGGGAGGATTTTGAAAGCAGCCGGAACTCCGGCTTCCTGCCGCTCGAAAACGGGAACTATCTCGTCCGGAACGGAGATATTAAGGCTGAATATGCTCTTGACGAGATACCTGGAGAGCCCGGAGAGATGATACGCGCCGTCGTAAAGGATCACAGCTGGCTGATATACTGATAAAACCGGAGGGATTATAATATGGATTTTGAAGCGATAAAAAAAGCCGCAGAGGGATATAAGGCCGATATGAGCCGTTTTCTGCGCGAGATGATAAGCCACCCCAGCGAGAGCTGCGAGGAGGGAGAGGTCGTCGCCTGCATAAAGGCGGAGATGGAAAAGCTTGCCTTTGACAGGGTGGAGGTCGATGGACTGGGCAACATTATCGGCTGGATGGGTTCCGGCCCGAAGATAATAGCGATCGACTCCCACATCGACAACGTCGGCGTTGGCAATATTGAAAACTGGACTGACGACCCCTTCAAGGGCTGGGAGGATGACGAGATCATCTATGGCCGCGGCGGTTCCGACCAGGAGGGCGGCATGGCCTCCGCCGTTTACGGCGCAAAGATAATGAAGGATCTGGGGCTCATCCCGGAGGAATACAGTATCATGATCGTCGGCTCCGTCCAGGAGGAGGACTGCGACGGCATGTGCTGGCAGTACATCGTCAACAAATACTTTGACGGGCCGGAGGATGCCCGCAGCAGGATCGAGTTCGTGA
>CAKSXP010000144.1 GCA_934515035.1 uncultured Oscillospiraceae bacterium | reverse complement strand
GGAATACACCGCGCGGCGTGTCGGTCGTGAAATGAAGCTCCTTCGCGCGGACATAAACGTCCCCGGGAAGTATGTTATCCGAAACGATGTTCTTGACGAAAGTAGACTTATTATACTTCTCCTCATAGTTTGCCTTTGCCTCGGCAAGCGCAACAACTGCAAGAACGCAGACACAGTGGGCAATTGAATCCTGTCCCTGTACAAACACAGCATAATCAAACCCGGATTCCGTCCCGCCGAGAAGCTTGAATGTATATTCGCCGGAAATGAAATCCTGCTCGGGGTTATCCGGTATTGCGCTCTGAAAATCGCCAAGACGGGAGCCGATCATGGATAACTCGCTGCACGCAATAACGAAGCTCTGGTTGTCTACAATACCGAAGCATCTGTCCGTTGCATCCTTCATCTGGACGATAACGCTTTGAAAAATCCTGCTTGACATAGTTTTTCCTCCCATTTCAGCACAAGTCTTATATGCTTGAATCCAATTTACATAATAACCGCTCCGGTTCTTTTTTTCAATATATTTTTGTTGAATTTTTGTAAACAATCTTATTTATTTGTAATTTTCGCTCACAAAGCACATTTTTGTTGCAAAATGCGCACCGTACAAAAAATTAAAAAGGCCGATCTTAAATCGGCCTTTTATTAATAATTATGCAATTATCAGTTTGTGATGGTCTTTTCGGTATCACAGTCAAACAGGTGGACCTGCTCGGTATCGAAATACACGGAGACCTTATCCCCGATACCGTTGGTGGAACGGGTATCGACGACTGCCGTCAGATCGACATCTCCGACCTTGAGATAAAGGTTGGATTCGGCACCGAGAAGCTCGGTGAGGTCGAGGTCACATTCAATAACGCGATCGGGATTCGCGGAGACGAGCTCGGGATCATTATGTATATCGTTCGGGCGGATTCCGAAGAGGACCTTCTTTCCTGCATACGCAAGGACCTCTGGCTTTCTGCCCTTGTCATCGGGAAGCTTGATCTTTGCGCAGCCTTCGGGGCCGAAGCTCAGCCAGGTGTGTTCGCCGTCATCAACAAGCTCAGACTCGATTATGTTCATCTGCGGCGTGCCGATAAAGGTTGCGACGAAGAGGTTGACAGGCTTTTCAAACAGCGTCTGGGGTGCTGCGACCTGCTGGATAATGCCATCCTTGAGAACAACGATGCGTGTCCCCATCGTCATAGCCTCGGTCTGATCGTGGGTAACATAAATAAATGTAGTTGCAAGGCGGGCATGCAGCTTTGTCAGCTCGGAACGCATTGCGGTACGCAGCTTTGCGTCCAGGTTGGAAAGTGGCTCGTCAAGCAGAAAGACCTTTGGGTTGCGGACGATAGCACGTCCAAGAGCAACACGCTGTCTCTGTCCGCCGGAAAGCGCCGCAGGCTTACGGTCGAGCAGATGCTCAATCTCGAGGATCTTTGCAGCCTCGTCAACGCGGCGTTTGATCTCATCCTTGGGCATCTTGCGAATCTTGAGACCAAAGGACATGTTCTCAAAAACCGTCATATGCGGATACAGCGCATAGTTCTGGAAAACCATGGCTATATCTCTCTCCTTCGGGGGAACATCGTTTACAAGCTTGCCGTCGATATAAAGCTCGCCTTCGCTGATCTCCTCGAGGCCAGCTATCATACGCAGGGTGGTAGACTTACCACATCCGGAAGGGCCGACCAGAATTATGAATTCCTTATCCTCTATCTCCAGATTGAAATCGGAAACAGCAACAACACCGCCTGCATATTTTTTGTAGACGTTCTTAAGAGTGACACTGGACATGTTATACCCCCAAAAAAGCATTACTCTATTCAGTAAAAATAATCTGAATATGTATGTATAATACCATACGAACCATGAAGTGTAAATCTGATTTAATCACCAAAGCTCCGCCAAAGACTTTAGTGAAATTGCCAATCTGTCCCACCGGTCAGCAAAATATCCGGTCCAATTCCTCCTGTGTAAGCTCTCTGTACGACGCGGCGGCGAGCTGCCCGTCCAATTCAAGCCCTCCAATGGACAGGCGGTGAAGCCTGACAACCGGTTTTCCACAGGCCGCCAGCATTCGCTTCACCTGGTGATACTTCCCTTCTTCGACCGTTACGATGCACCGGTTTGTTCCGACAGTCTCCAGAGAGGCGGGCAAGCAGACCGTACCGTCCCCAAGAGTTAGTCCGTTCTCAAATCTGGCGGCATCCTCAATTGTCGGCGTGCCGTCGGTTTCCGCCAGGTATCGTTTTTTCACATGCCGGCGCGGAGAAATAACCGCGTGCACAAAAGCACCGTCGTTTGTCAACAGCAGCAGGCCCGTCGTGTCCTTGTCCAGACGTCCGACCGGGAAAAGTCCCCTCCCCTTCAGCTCATTCGAAAGGAGGTCTATCACCGTTGTCTGGCAGCTGTCCTCAGTGGCGCTCAAAACGCCCGCAGGCTTATTCATCATGATATACACAAATCTGCTTCCGCCTATTGTCTGGCCATCCAGCTCAACACGCGATTGCTCGTCCACTTTGGTCTCCGGCCGCGTAACAATACAGCCGTCAACGCTGACTCTGCCGTTTTTAACAGCGTCTCGCGCCTCACTTCTGGTCGCAGAACTGTTGTCCGCAAGATATTTGTCGAGTCTGACTGCCAAAATGCTCACCTCTATGTAATTATATCATAATTGTATCCTGATTTGAATACCTTGTCTCAAGGAGGGATGACCATGTTCGTCAAGACGATCAGATTCAATAAAAAAACGGCAATGTTCGGGGTCATATTGGCCGCAGTCCTGCTGCTTGCAATAATCATCGTTGCCGCAAACGGAAAGAATGACAGCAATCACAGCATTTTTGACTTTGGGAGCAACCTGAAAACGAACGAAGGCCGTATTGCATATCTCGCCGGCTGCGGATGGGAGGTCGAACCGGAACCCGTTGAAACCAAAAGCATACTTATTCCAAAGGAATTCAGCGATGTTCTTAAAGAATACAACGAGATGCAGATGGCCTCCGGGTTTGATCTGACCGAATATGCGGGCCTGACGGTGGAGCAGTATACATACAGAGTAACGAACTATGAAAACGCCGACTGCGATGTGAACGCCACGCTCTATATATATAACTTTCAGGTGATCGGCGGCGATATACACTCGACCTCGATAGACGGTTTTATGCACGGACTGAAATGAAAAAGCGAGTCTGCCGATTGGCAGACTCGCTTAATACTATTGTTCAGGGATGATTAGCCCTCGATTTCGATGACAACACCGGAACCGACAGTACGTCCACCCTCGCGGATAGCGAAACGCAGACCGGTCTCGATTGCGATCGGGGTGATCAGCTCAACGTCCATATCGACGTTGTCGCCGGGCATGCACATCTCGGTGCCTTCGGGCAGAGTGATGACGCCGGTAACGTCGGTGGTACGGAAATAGAACTGGGGACGATAGTTGTTGAAGAACGGAGTGTGACGGCCGCCCTCGTCCTTGGACAGGACGTAAACCTGGCCCTTGAACTTGCGGAGGGGCTTGATGCTCTTGGGAGCAGCAAGGACCTGGCCACGCTCGACCTCGTTCTTGGCAATACCACGAAGCAGAGTACCAACGTTGTCGCCGGCCTCGGCATACTCGAGGGTCTTGTGGAACATCTCGGTACCGGTAACGGTGGTCTCCTTGATCTCGTCCTTCAGACCAACGATCTCGACCTTGTCGCCGACCTTGACGCGGCCACGCTCAACACGACCGGTGGTAACAGTGCCGCGGCCGGTGATGGTGAAGACGTCCTCGATGGGCATAAGGAAGGGCTGGTCAGCCTTACGGTCAGGAGTGGGGATCCAGGTATCAACAGCGTCCATGAGCTCCTTGATGCAGGCATACTCGGGGGCGTTGGGATCGGTGGACTCGGAAACCAGAGCGTTCAGAGCGCTGCCGCGGATGATGGGGGTATCATCGCCAGGGAAGCCATAGAAGTCGAGCAGCTCGCGGACTTCCATCTCGACGAGCTCGAGGAGCTCTTCGTCATCGACCTGGTCGCACTTGTTCAGGAATACCAGAACGGAAGGAACGTTGACCTGACGGGCAAGCAGAAGGTGCTCGCGAGTCTGAGCCATGGGGCCGTCGGAAGCAGCGATAACGAGGATAGCGCCGTCCATCTGAGCAGCGCCGGTGATCATGTTCTTGATGTAGTCAGCATGACCCGGGCAGTCAACGTGTGCATAGTGGCGGGCATCGGTCTCGTACTCGACGTGAGCGGTGTTGATGGTGATACCACGCTCGCGCTCTTCAGGAGCCTTGTCGATGGAGCTGTAATCGGTGTAATCAGCCTTGCCCTGCAGTGCCAGATACTTGGTGATAGCGGCAGTCAGAGTGGTCTTGCCGTGGTCGATGTGGCCGATGGTGCCGATGTTGACATGGGGCTTGCTGCGGTTAAACATTTGCTTAGCCATTTTGGGGTATCCTCCTTTAAATATCTTAAGTCAATAATAATTGATGTGCAGGGGTATATCCTGCATTCGCTGCGCTTTCCGCTCATGTAAAATCGTAGTTATTTTACATGAACAGCGGATATATTGCAACTGTTATTTTCTCTTGCCGACTATCTCGTCCTGAAGGGACTTGGGCAGTTCGACATAGTGACTGGGTTCCATGCTGTAGTTTGCGCGGCCCTGAGTCTTGCTGCGCAGATCGGTCGCATAACCAAACATGGAGCTCAGAGGAACATGCGCTTCCACCTCGACAGTACCGTTGCGGATATCTGTTGCAACGATCTGTCCGCGGCGTGCATTGATGTCGCCGATGACATCGCCCATGAACTCATCGGGCGCCGTGACGACGACCTTCATGATGGGCTCGAGCAGGACGGGGTCTGCCTTCTGGCAGGCTTCCTTAAATGCCATGGAGCCGCAGATCTTAAAGGCCATTTCAGACGAGTCGACCTCGTGGAAAGAGCCGTCAAACAGTGTTACCTTGACATCAACGACCTGGTATCCGGCAACTACGCCGCCGAGCATTGCGCCCTGAATACCCTGGTCGACCGCGGGAATATATTCCTTGGGAATTGCACCGCCGGTGATGTTGTTTATAAACTCATAGCCCTTGCCGCTCTCATTCGGCTCGATGGTGAGCTTGACATGAGCGAACTGACCCTTACCGCCGGACTGGCGGGAATAGCGGGTATCGACCGTTGCG
>CAKSXP010000143.1 GCA_934515035.1 uncultured Oscillospiraceae bacterium | reverse complement strand
GAGCGGCACAGCCGCTCCTGTCCTTTCCCGCAGAAGGCGATCCCCGCGCCGGTATCTGTTTCCGGCGCGGGGATAAATATACCTTTATTCGACTGTTGGGAACATCTCGATAAAGTTTTTCAGCGCGGGGTTGGGATTGTCGCGGCGGTATACCAGCACGACCTTGTATTCAAGATCCGGCTCGTCCAGCTCGAGCAGCCGGCAGTTTCCGATGGCGCACTGCGCCTGGCCGATGACGCGCGGGAGGACGACGACGCCCTGTCCGGCGTACATGCGCTGGAACGCGGTGCTCATGGAGCGGATGATATGGAACTTCGGCGCATGGTCAAGTCCGAGCGCCAGACTAGGAACGATGGAGCTGTTTCCGGAGCCCTGGAACGACGAATCGCCAAAAAAGAGTATCTCGCTCGGCTCAAATTCGCCGAGGGAAACGGACTGTCTTTCCGCCAGCGGGTGAAACTCCGGCACAAGAACGGCGAGCCTGTCATTCATTATGGTGCGGACCTCAAGATCGGGGGAGTCCGCCTCGTGCTCAAAGGTGAGTCCGACGTCCGCTTCGCGCATTGCAACGCGCTCTGCGATCTGCCAGCTGCGCTCGACCTCGAGCTCGACCTCAACGTTGGGGAAACTGTCGCGGAAGCTGCGGCAGCGGTCGGAAAACGGAGCAAAGTAGAAATCCGGCACGAAAGCCATCATGTGGCCGATCTTGCCCTCGGACATGTCCTTGAGCACGGCCTCCAGCATGTAGAGCTCGTCGAGGATGCGGTTGCCCTCGTCGCGCAGATATTCGCCGGCCTGCGTCAGCGTGACATACCGCGTGTCGCGTTCGAGCAGCTTTATGCCGAGAGAGCTTTCCAGACTTGCAACGCTGCGGCTCAGGGACGACTGGCTTATGAAGTTGCGCTCCGCCGCCTTTGTAAAATTGCGGAAATCCGCAAGAGCTATGAAGTTTTTGATCTGTTCGAGAGTCATGACATAGCCTCCACGCAGGTGAAATTGCATTTATTTATTAGTATAAAATAGAATCATGCCGTAAGTCAATGAAATATTTGGCTTTTATGCATAACGCGATGCAATAATTAGATGAGCGGCGGGCGTTTTTTGTGTTAATATAATTAATGGTTTTTACCGTCGGTCAACGGGGAAGTGCAGACCCCGGCACAGAAAGCTTTGCCGGGGCGCAAAGCTCAGAGGGCTCCCGTGCGGCCCGGCCGGCGGCAGGTGAAACTGTCAATTATTTAATTGGAGGAATATCCAAATGAACAAGTATTATCCCAAGCTTTTCGAGCCGATGACGATCAAGGGAACGACCTTCAAGAACCGTCTGTTCTCCGCTCCCAATATGTGCTCCTGGACCACCAGCGACCAGCGTCCCGACGACAACTTCATCAAGTGGATCGAGACCAAGGCTGCCGGCGGAGTCGCTCAGGTCACTGTTGCCGGCGGCATGGTCGAGGCCGACATCCACGAGCTTGGCGGCGGTTTCTGGTATCCGTCCCGTCATCTCCAGCCCCGTATGACAGAGCTGGTGCATGCCATTCATCAGCATGACTGCGTTGCGTCCCTCGAGCTGTGCCACGGCGGCGTTTCCTATCCTGTTGATAAGTTCGGCCGCAACCCCGTCGGACCCTCCGCTTTCGTCCGCGAGGACGGACAGCAGGTCGACGAGATCACCGTTGAGCGCATGAACGAGATCGCCGACCACTACGCCGATTATGCCGAGATCGCACAGACCTGCGGCTTCGACGGCGTTATGCTCCACGGCGCGCACGGCTGGGGTCTTGCTCAGTTCATGTCCGACGAGTTCAACAAGCGCACGGATGAATACGGCGGATCCATGGAGAACCGCGCGCGTTTCCCGCTGATGGTCATCAACCGCGTCCGCGAGCGCTGCGGAGCCAACTTCCTCATCGAGTACCGCATCTCCGGCGACGAGATGTGCCCCGAGATCGGCGGACATACCCTCCAGGATGCCGTTGAGTTCTGCAAGATCATCGACGATTATGTTGACATTATCCACGTTTCCGCTGCCCGTGACTCCACGGACGAGGGCGCGGTCATCACCCACCCCACCATCTTCCTGAAGAACGGCTGCAACGCATACCTCGCCGCCGAGATCAGAAAGCACGTCAAGAGCCCTGTCGTTGCCATCGGCGCGATCAACACCCCCGAGCTGGCAGAGCAGATCCTCGAGGAAGGCGGCGCGGACTTCATCGCCGGCGCGCGTACCTTCATCGCTGATCCCGACTTCGCCAAGAAGGCAAAGCGCGGCCATGCCGAGGACATCATCCCCTGCATCCGCTGCCTGAGCTGCCTGACCGGTCTTCAGATGACCGACTCCGCCAACTGCTCGGTCAACCCGCGCACCTACCGCGAGGCTCGCCTGGCTTCCCAGCCGGCTCCCAGCGAGGTCTGGAACGTCGTCGTTGTCGGCGGCGGCTCCGGCGGCATGAAGGCTGCTATCACCGCTGCTGAGCGCGGCCACAATGTCACTCTCGTTGAAAAGACCGACAAGCTCGGCGGTATCATCAACTTCACCGATTATGACGAGATGAAGGTCGATCTGCGCCGTTTCAAGAACTATCTTGTCAACCGCGTGAACAAGCTCAACATCAAGGTCATGTACAACACCGAGGCAACTCCCGAGCTTATGGAGCTGCTCAAGCCCGACGCCATCATCTGCGCCTGCGGCTCCAGCCCGATCAAGCCCCCCATCCCCGGCCTGAAGGAGAACGCAATGCACGTTCTCGACGCTTACAAAGAGCTTGACAAGATCGGCAAGAAGGTCGTTATGGTCGGCGGCGGCCTTGCCGGCTGCGAGACCGGTATTTTCCTGGCCGAGCTCGGCCACCAGGTCGACATCGTCGAGATGCTGCCCGAACTGGCACGCGACGCGAACTGGATGAGCCAGCAGGGTATGCTCGTTCCCATCGAGAAGTACAAGATAGGCGTACATACCTCCACCACCTGCCTCGAGGTCCTGCCGGACGGCGTTCGCGTCAAGAATCCGGACGGAACCGAGAGCATCCTCGAAGCCGACAGCGTCATCTTCGGCCTCGGCATGCGTGCAAACTCCGCCACCGTCGATTCTCTGCGCGACAGCGCGGACGAGTTTGTCGCGGTCGGCGACTGCAAGCGCGCCCGCAAGGTCCCCAATGCCATCCACGAGGGCTATTTCGCCGCTCTGGATCTGGGTATCTGATAACATATTCAACATCGCATTTTTCCGGGACGGCGCTTTGCCGTCCCGGAAGCTTAAAAGTATTTTTCCCCAATGTACTATCCAATCAAGTGTTTAGTTTACAATATTAGAACAGGAGGAAATACCGAGAATGAGCGAAAAAATCATTGAAGGTGTATGGAAGATCGAGGAAACCATGCATCTCGACAAACTGGTCGTCAACGAAGGCGCGAAAGTCAAGGCCCCCTGGGGCAAGGGCGTCACGATGTTCCTGAACAGTGTGCCGACGGATATCAAGCCCGGCACCTATGAAGGCGACATCCTTCTGTATGTCGGCGACAGCTACCTCAGCAAGGTCGGCATCTGGGGCACCCCCCAGAAGACCTTCTACCGCACCGGAATTTTCCTTAAGGACAACGAGGTCGTTGAGGAATACTGCATCCCCGGCGCCGTAAAGGGCGGGACCTATGACGGAAAGACCGTCGAAAACGTCACCATCGAGGCCAACGACGGCGGCCTCAACGGTATTTACATCACAGGCGAGGGCGAGTATACGCTCAACAACATCAAGATGAATCTCGTCGGCCGCGGCGAGAACGACTTCCAGGCCTGCGGCGCCGGCCTTGCCATATACGGCGACGCCAAGGTCACGGTCAACGACTCCGAGTTCAACATAAACGGCGTGACCCGCGGTGCTATCTTTGCCGGCAACAACTCCGAACTGACCGTAAACCGCACCCGCATCATCGGCGAGAGCGCACCCTTTGACCCCATCGTTGATCCGAACTGGTCGATGAGCCTCTACGGAACTAACCGCATCACCAACGCCGGTCATATGGCTACCTGCTACTATAACGACTGCTTCATTTCCACCAACGGCTGGGGCGCAATGAGCGTTGACGGCGGTAAGTACAACCACCTGTACTATAAGGACTGCATCATCATGCAGACCAGCCCCTCCGGCTACGGCGCGATGGGCATTGCCGACAACTTCAACGATTACAGCGAGTATGACGGTCTTGCGGATCCCCGCTGCCTGCACAGCTTCGATCACTGCGTCGTCACCGTCGGCGGCATGGCTCTCATCTGCTGCACCAACAACTCGAGCGGCGAGTTCAAGAACGGCTGCATCGTCAACTCCCGCCGCTGGGGCACCGAGACCTTCCGCAATGACGGCGGATATCTCGATATCGACGATTCCACCTTCTACACCGGCTCTTCCGCAATGATCGTCAAGGGCTCCAGGTTCACGATCAATGCCAACAAGGCAAAGTTCTATCCCGGCAACGACGTCATCCTCCAGCTCATGGACAACGACGACCCCGGCATGGGCGGACCGCGCTCCTTCCGCGTTCCCGTCGACCGCGTCGACGAGTATGTTGAGGGCCGCGACCTCACCGTCGCTTCTCCCGACGAGGACGTGTTCATGAACCTGTCCAACTCCACTCTCAAGGGCAACATCTTCAACTCCACGACGAATCTGTTCGCGATATTCGACGAGCCCAAGGATTCCGACGTCTACGATCCTCTGCCCAAGATGGGTCCTCCCCCGATGCCCCAGCCCGACCCCGACGATCCCGAACCCTTCTCCCCCGAGGAAATGGGCGGTATCCCCGGCGACGTCGTCAAGGGAGCGGGCGGCTACGATCCCTATCTCCAGGGCGCGAAGAACCTCGAGGTCAACCTTGTCAACGTCGATCTCACCGGTATCATCAGCTGCGCGAGCCAGAAGTACGGCGAGGGCGTTTACTTCATCGACAAGCGCAACCGTGACGAGGTCAACAACATCGTTCAGACCCCGGCTCCGGCCATCAACAACGGCGTTATCGTCTCTCTGGACGACGCCAGCGTCTGGACCGTCACCGCGACCAGCTATCTGACCAAGCTCGTGCTCGCCGGCAACGCCACCGTCAAGGCTCCCAAGGCCAAGAGCGTGCGTATGCTCGTTGACGGCGTCGAGACCCCGATCGCAGCCGGAACCTATACCGGAAAGATCACTCTCGAGGTCAAATAAGAAT
>CAKSXP010000142.1 GCA_934515035.1 uncultured Oscillospiraceae bacterium | reverse complement strand
CGGGATGAGTTAGCTGCACCCGATCCTCAGGCACAACGAAGCCAGCTTTCTGGATGGCGCAGACAAGCCCTGAAAGCGTCAGCTTTGCTTCATCGAAGCGAATCACCGCCCGCCCGGAGGTGTAGCTTGCCGCAGCGTCAGTCACTCCGGGCAGAGACAGCAGCGCTTTGTCGATTCGCTCCACGCAGGCTGCGCAGTCAATATTTGATATTTTGATGGTAATCACAGTCATATCGGTATACAATGGGGCGGCTATCATATAAGCCGCCGCAAAAGGCAGTTTGCTGTCTGCCAAAACCATGTGCACCCTTACCGGCAGAGGTCAATATCGCCAAAAATTGTGCTCAAACTTTGTGGATGTACACAGTTGACCGACAGAATTATTTAGTTTATTCTACTTGGTAGTACCAGGTTTTGCTTGTGGTAATATCAGCGGTGGATTATGGAACAGAAGCTAAAATTAAAAGACAAATTTGTGAATACTGTTATCGGGGACATTGTTTCCGGCAAGTATCCTGTCGGAACGGCGCTCCCATCAGAACGGGAATTTGCAGAGCAGCTGGGCATATCCCGCACAGTCGTGCGTTCGGGTTTGGCTGAGCTGGCCGCAATTCGACTGATAGAGACGATGGACAGGAAGGGCAGCATCGTCCGGGATATTCAGCGCAACGCCTCACTCCCCGTGCTTAACGCCATATTATCATCTCAGGGACATCTTTATCCGGAACTGATGACCGGCTTTTTGGAGGCGCGAAAGGTCATAGAATCGGAGACGGCCCGACTGGCTGCGCTTAACCGCAGTGATGAGGACCTCTACCAGCTCTACGGCATCATACGAAAAGAGCAGATGCTGCCCGAAGAGAGCAGCAGCGAGCTTGCCGGATTGAGCTTCGCTTTCCATTGCCAGATTGCCCGTGCAGGCGGGAACCCCATTTATCCCATATTTCTCAGTTCGATGCAGCCCACATATGAAGTTCTTCTTACTCGCTATTATCAGCAGGGCATCACCCCAAAGGAGATGGCAGAATTGCATATGTCCGTTTATGATGCAATACTAACTCGACAACCAGAGCAGGCGCAGCAAGCCATGATGAATATTCTATCTTACAGAGTGTGAAAGCACTCTGTTTTTTTGGTCATTAAATGCATAGCCAGACTGCCGATCTGGATATGTGTTAAAAACAATAAAGCAATAGGAGGATTTGAAATGGCAAGAAAATTTGATGCCGTTGTCATTGGCGCCGGTAACGGCGGCCTGACTGCGGCGGCAAGACTGGCAAAAGAGGGAAAGAAGGTCGCGCTGCTGGAGCAGCACAACATGCCGGGCGGATATGCAACAAGCTTTGTGCGAGGGCGCTTTGAATTTGAACCGTCATTACATGAATTGTGCGATTTAGGAAGCCGTGAAAATCCCGGAGCGGTGAGGAAGCTCTTTGATGAGCTTGGAATCAGCATAGAGTGGTGTCCGATTGAAGATGCGTTCCGCACCATACTTCTGAATGATCCTGATTTGAAGGACTTTACCATGCCGTTCGGAACAAAAGCGTTCGTCGATAAAATGGAAGAGTATGTGCCCGGGTCCAGAAAAAGCATGGAGAAATTTGCCGCACTCTGCAAGGATCTGGACAGCGCGGTCAACTACATGATGGAGGCTTCCGGTCATGTAGACGCCGACGTTATGAAGAAGGAGCACGCGAATTTTCTCAAGTGCGCCCCTTATTCGGTCAATCAGGTTCTTGACGCGCTGAAGATGCCAAAGGCAGCCCAGAAAATATTAGGCTCCTACTGGTGCTATATAGGCGTTGATTTGGACAGATTGTCGTTCTTCTTTTATGCGATCATGGTATATAAGTACCTGATCGGCGGTGCGTACATTCCCAAAAATCGCTCACATTCCGTTTCTGTTGCGCTATCCCAGCGCATTATGGAGCTTGGCGGAGAAATATTCTGCAATACACGTGCCGAGAAAATCCTTATGAAGGGCGGAAAACCACGGGCGGTACAAACGTCCCGCGGAATATTGGAAACAGAGCATGTTGTCTGCTGCTGTTCACCCCATGCGGTTTATGGCGATATGATTGATCCGGCCGATGTACCGGAGGCTCAGCGCAGAAGTGTAAATGCCCGTGAATTCGGAATGAGAGGCTTAGATGCCTATGTTGGTCTTAACAAATCTCCCGAGGAGCTGGGGCTGAGTGATTACAGCTATTTCATCTACGGCAGCATGGATACAGCTGAGGAATGCCGAAGAGTCAGCGGAATCGACACCAATGATGTTCAGGCGACCATATGCCTGAATATTGCAAATCCGGGGTGCAGCCCTGCCGGAACCACTATCATGAGCTTTACGACCTTCTACAACTCTGATGCCTGGGACAAGGTGACAGAGGAAGACTATATGGACACAAAGCGATATGCGGCAGAACGGATGTTTGAGAATTTTGCCAAGGCCACAGGTGTGGATATTCGCCCTTATATTGAGGAAATAGAAATGGCAAGTCCGATTACATTGGCGAGATATACGCTTAACCCCAAAGGGGTCATGTACGCTTATGCCGGAACGGAATGGGATGGTCTGCTTGCAAGATTAATGATGATAGGAGAAGATCAGATAGTACCGAATATCCGGTTCGCCGGCGCTTACGGCCCACGGGCTATAGGCTTCAGCAGCACCTATGTTGGCGGAGATTTGGCTGCAAAGCTCACCATTGGTGACATGAAGGAGGAAAAATAAATGTCAGAATTTAATTTCAAAAAAAGCATCTTTGGTTTTCTGGATATGCTGAAGTTCAAGCAAATCGTTCCCACCCGTCGAAAAATGCTTGCATCCGGAAGCAACGACCCCATCAGCGGAGTTTTTCCCGCAAACAGCATGGCACAGCGTCTCCATCCCAAAAAGCAGGAGTTTCGCATTGTTGATATCATAGATTTCCGTGGTGCAGATGCAAAAAGCTATATTCTTCAGGGAGAGCGGGCGGCATGCTTCCGCCCTGGCCAGTATGTTGCGGTGGATTTGGAGATAGGAAACTCTGTGCTGAGCAGAGCCTATACCATGGCCTCAGACCCGGCAGATGCAGCAAAGGGCATCTATGAACTCGGTATTAAGCGCAGCCAGGACGGCTTTGCATCCGCATGGATATTGGACAACTGGAAGATTGGGGATATAATTCGCTGCTCCGGACCGGAAGGCAACTGCTGCTACGAACCACTGAGAGATGAGCGCCATGTGGTGGCCGTTGCCGGGGGCAGCGGGATAACGCCGTTTGTATCCATGGCTCGTTCGGTAAGGTCCGGAAAGGCTGGCCACAGCATGACGCTTCTGTACGGCTGCCGCACCGAGGAGTCAATAATGTACCGCAATGAGTTAGATGCTCTCAGCAGCGCAGAAAGCGGCGTAGGAGTAATCTATGTCCTTTCAGATGAAAAAAAGGAGGGCTATGAGCACGGATACATCAGCGCAGAACTGATAAGAAAGGTTGCAGGAGACAAACCGTTCTCCCTGTTTATGTGCGGGCCTCAGGCCATGTATGACTATGTGCAGAGTCAGGCTGTGGAGCTGGGCCTGGACAGAAAGCATATCCGTACCGAGGTTTCCCCCTGTACGGCATCACCTGTTATGTTTGCCGGCTACAAAGGCGATGCCGGAGCAAAATACAGGCTGACTGTATGCAGCTTTGACGGAGAGCAGACGGTGCCAATGGCCGCATCCGAGACGGTGCTGACGGCACTGGATAGGGCAGGGATAAAAGCGCCGGCACACTGCCGGGGCGGCGAGTGCGGCTTCTGCCGCAGCAAGGTTCTTGAGGGAGAGTATTTTGTGCCGCGGCTGCTTGATAAACGCAGAGCCGCCGATGCGCCGGCAGAATATGTTCACCCGTGCTGCACGTATCCTCTTTCGGATATGAAGCTGCTGCTTTGGAGTGAAAGCGAAGTATAGTATCAACCAGATCTCCGAACCCGGAAAATGAGAGAAAAGCGCCGTTTGACAAAATGCGGCATATCTCAGGCTTTGGCATACAAGGCACGGAGAGGCAAAAATCGTATTCCAGACCTTAAATGTATAAAACAGGCGGCATTCACTTCTGCTGGATGCCGCCTGTTTTGCAAGAGCCCGTTTGCGGCTGCCGATTTTGTAATTATCTCAAACTGACGTCTTATCGCACAGGGCAAACCTTATGCTCCTTTTGCTTCCTTTTTCAGCCTGAAATACTGCTTGAAGCCCACATAGGAGCAGGGCAGACATAAGGCCGGCACGTGGAACAACAGCACCCAGCTCAGCCAATCCACGCCCTGATAGAAGTTGCCCTGATAAGTGACGCCCTTGATCAGCTCGAAATATGAGAAGTTCCAGACGCCCCAGAGACCGGTGGCAGAACCGCAGAGATGCAGGATGACAAAGAAGGGCGGAGGTGAAGATGCCGCCGATCGCCCCGACCAGTGTGGCAGACATGCGGGAGGACTTGGCAAGAAAAATCGTGACAACTGGGAAAACATATACGGTGAGATTCAGCGCCCAGATGGCAAGCGGAATATGATAGCCCCAGTTGAGCGCCTGACGGATATGGTCGCCGTCATGAAGCAGCACGGCGATTACCATGACGATGCCGCATACGAGCATTGTGTGAACTGTTTTTGCGTCCAGCTTCTTGTCCAGCATGGCGGCGGTTTGCTTGTTTGACATGTTTATACCTCACAATCGTTTTATTTACCAATTGGTAAATAAAATATATCACCTCTGCAATACGGTGTCAATAGAATACTGGCCTTTTTGTGACCAAATGGTAATACTGCCTGCGAAGGCAGGCGACTGCCGTAAATCCATGTCCTCCATTGCGGGTATATTCAAGTCTGCAAGACGGCACCTTTTAAAAATCTGATCCCCGGCGCGCAGCGCAGCTGCTTTTGAGCTTTCTTATCCGCTCGTTCGCCGTGCCGGCGGACTGACCGCCGCGCGGGAAAAAGAAAAAACGCCCGGAAAACGACATAAACCGCTTGACGAATAAAAAAGATGCAGTATCATCTAAATGCAAATTAGTTGATGCTGCATCTTTTTTGCGCCCCGCATGGGGCGCAGGGATAACGGAGGCGGAAATGGACGCGACAAAGCGGAAAATAACGAAGATCGCGCGCGAGGTGAGCAAGTTCACCGTGCGCACGATGCGCGCGGAGGGCATCGGCGCGGGCGAATTCGACGTGCTGCACGC
>CAKSXP010000141.1 GCA_934515035.1 uncultured Oscillospiraceae bacterium | reverse complement strand
GCGTCTTTCCGGCGCTTTTTGTCCTTTTCGCCTTGGTGGGCGACAGCCCACCTGCGGCTCAAAAGCCAAAAATCACTCGAAGATCCATTCCTGTCAGGTGCAGGCAGTTTTGCCGGTGCAGAAACCCGCCCAGACAAGGAAAGGCCCGCAGAGAATACTTTCCGTATTGTCAAGGGCATTGACACCGTATGGGCGCATTTCTGCACCGTCAAAACCGTGTCTGCCCTTGTCAACCGATGGTAACATCACGCAAGAAGAAAAGGAGATGTATATCAATGAAAAACAAAACAGCAATAAAAATGGCTGTCTGCGGCTGTCTGGCGGCATTTGCTCTCGTTTCGGCCGCCTCCGCGGCCTTTCTGTCTCTGAATCCGGGCACCGACGGGTTCATACTCCGCAGTCATGAGGGTCATATCGCGGTTTACAGCGCCGCAAAGCAGCGCGAAATGCTCACGCTCACAGACATAGACACCGCGTCGCTGCCCTCCGCGGATCAGGTGGAGCTGGAAAAGGGCATCTTTGCCGGCGACAGCGACGAGCTTCTGATGCTGCTGGAGGATTTCGGATCCTGAGCGGTGCAAAACTTGCCCTTATCCGTCTTCCTGTTTCTGTTGATTTATACCTCCGTATCGGTTATAATGCATTCAGACGACCGCACAAGGAGGACAACGGATAATGAGCGACGAGCAGGGCGCGACCTATATAAACATCACTGACGACGACGGAAACGAGTTCGAGCTGGAGCATATCGACACGATAGAGCTTGACGGCGGACTTTACATGTGCTTTCTCCCGGCCAACATGGACGAGGACGATCCCGACTACGGCTTTGTTCTGCTCGAGGTGCTGACCGACGACGCGACCGGCGAAGAATACTTCGGCTCCATCGATGACGAGGATGTGCTTCAGCGCGTTTATGATGCATTTCTTGAACAGCTCTATGACGAAGGCGAGGAATAAAAGTTCCTCACCCGTCATAAAATAATACCACTGATATAAAACCTGCTGTGTTCGTGGACTTTGGGTCCTTTTAAACCCACATTATTTATAAGGGACGCATGTCTCCCGCTGCGGATTGCAGGCCTCCCTGGACGGCATCGACCGTTCCCGGACGTTGGAAGCAGCGAAACAGCGGGGCCGCGACCCACCTGCCGAAACGTGCAGGTTATAATCGGGCCCCCACGGCACAAGCGGGCCGAGCGCTTCGGTACTCCCGAAGCGCTCTCGTTTTTTATCTGATATTACAAAAAGGGGAACGCCCCGGAATGACAGATTCCGGAGCGTTCCCCTTTTTTGCCCGCGCCGTCAGTCACGGAACAGCAGCCCGTCCGGAAAGCAGAAGCGGTCCACCAGTATGTACACCAGCACGGCGCAGAGCATCAGAATTATCGCATGGTAAAAGCGCTGCTTAGCGCGGGATATGTCGTAGCAATAGAGGCAAAAAAGAAGCTTTTGCTGAGTTGCCGCCAGCTGGGCCAGAATGTCGCTTCCAAGCACAGTGCCATCTTCGCTCTCCTTCGATTCCACAAGCAGCTGAGTCGTCGGTATGTCCATCACTTCGGCCACCTTTTGGAGCGCGGATGTTGGCGCGTCTCCCCCATGTTCATAACGTGACAGAGTTGATTTTGAGATCCCTGAAGCCTCTGACAATTGGGTCAGGGTCATGGAGCGCGCTTCCCGCTCTTCCCGGATCCGGTTTCTGATTTTTTCCACCGTTGTTTCATGTCCTTCCCAAATTTGAATTCTGTTTCCCATATCTGATACGGGATTCCCATTTCTGCTTCTTGCGGTATCTATCACCGCGGTATAGACTTTAGATGCAGCCGGAGAACGGCCGCGGGCGCGACAAGGCCCGCACCGGGTGTCCTCCGGCGGCGCACACCGCCTTTGGCCCGGCCGAGCTTCGTGTGATAATTGTAAAATCCTGTTTACTTATATTGTATGACTGCCGGACGGGAGAAGCAATATGGAACATTGCCCAAAAAAACGCGCAAAATTTGGTTAAATGGAAGAAATCATTGGAAAAAAAGCTCAATATTGTCTTGCGGCACGGCAATATGAGCTTTTTCCGTGGTCCTTCCGCACCGGCGCCGGCCATACGGACAGGCCAAAGGCAGAAAAAGTCAGGTTTTGAGACCCGGTCGCTCAGAAAAAAACATACCCGCACTCACCGCGCGCCTGATACCCGGTCGCGAAAAAGACGGGGGCGAAACTACAAAGGGAGGTAAAAAAACATGGCAAACTACTTTAAGGACTGGATAAAGCGCGCGGGAGTGCGCGCGGTCAAGGCAATAGCACAGACGGCCATTGCGACGATCGGCACGAGCGCCGTTATAGCGGACGTCGGCTGGTTGATGGTCGTTTCCGCATCGCTGCTGGCAGGACTGCTGAGTCTGCTTGCGAGCGTTGCAAACCTTCCCGAATGCACAACGGAATGACTGCCGCGGCCCTTCACAGCCGCTGAGACCCTGAATACCGCAGCAAAGCCCCTCTCCGCTGGATTTGCCGGAGTGGGGCTTTGCTTTCTCATGGCTCCGTGACATATCCGGCCTCCGCCCGGTGCAGGCAGCCGCCGTTTTCGTCTCTTTTTCCCCTTTTAAATAAGTTTCTGTCCGTTTTTTTTGATAAGCTCGCCTATTGCGGCTCACGCTTAAATAGCATACAATACGCTCAGACAGCATCTTATGAGCAGGGGGATATAACATGAAGTACGACCACGCCGTTTATATTATTCTGGCGATCGCCGGGTTCTGCCTTTTCGTACCGGCGTATATGCTGCTGCTGACCTCAAGGCTCTCCGTTACAGCAGGTCTGGCGCTCGCTTCCGCCGCCGTCTGTCTGGTCAGTGCCCTGGCCTGCTATGTCGATTCCCACTGATATTTTTCACAAATGGCGCCCTGTGCAAAATTTGCAATAATCTTTTGGTAAGATTTGTTTCCCGCGTTTTCCCACACCTGTTTCACGCGGATTTCATAAATGGGACAGGCGTTTCATATTTGGGAAACGTGAAATAATAGTAGGAAATCCCAGAGAACGACATAAAATGACGATAACACCGATTTTTCCCAGTGTTTTTCTGTTCCGGGGACGTGCAAAAAACCGCACCGCCAAAAGGCAGTGCGGTCTCTCATTATACAAACGTATCGTGAATATTGCCGACGGAACTCGAGTGCCCCCGGCAGATCGGTTTGTCGCCTTATGATAGGCGCTGTATCACAGTCCGCCCGAAAAGTCAAGGGGGCGGCGCACCTCTTCATCACGGAAATTATATGCTCAATGCTGTCCCGGCAATCATCCCTCAGCCATTTGTTGATGATCGCCATCAGACCGTCGATATAGAACGCCATAATATATTCCCAATCCGCGTCCGGCACACGGAACCGTTCCAGGATCGGCATAACCACATGTCTCTCAAGTCCGCCGTAGGCATCGTTCATGCGCAGCACCGCCGCCTGCTCCACCGTTGTGCGGAAAATGCGGCGGTGCTCCCTGATATAAGTCAGGTATGGAGTCAGATATTCCGGCGTGATGAGATACAGTTCCTCAAGCGGTCGATCCGGCAGTTTTTTCAAAAACTCCGCCGTATCATGCGGCATGGCTTCCACGAACCGGTCAATAATGTATTGCGCGCTTTCCGCCAGCAGATCGGCGGCCGTTTCATAATGCAGATAAAAGGTGGATCGGTTGACCCCTGCTTTTTCGCATATCTCTTTTACCGTGATATAGGCAAAGTCCTTCTTTTCGATCAGCTCCAGAAACGCTTCGTCCATGCGCGCGGCGGTGGCAAAATATTTACTTTCGGCTCTGTTCAACAGCGCTCACCTTATCTTTCATTCCCGTACTTCGGCACAGCATACATACGGCAGACAGTATTACCGTTACCCATACGGCGCCGCCGGTAATGGCGTTCATCAGTCTCCGGAATCCGGCGTCTTCCGCGGAAAGAGAGGTCATTCACATATCTGCCGCCAAACGCCGTGCTGTTTATCCGCAGCACAATGCACGCTTTTGCGCTCCGTATCCGCTCCGGCAGCGGCAAGATCAGAATGGTCAGGCAGTACGCCGACGCCACATAAACCGGGTATGCCGGCGCACTGTTGTTCTGCCCGGTAATAAAAACATAAGCAAGTACAGCAAAAACGACGGGCGGCGCAAGAAACAGCACCCATTTTGGCGGATGCAGGATCCTGTTTAATATCGCCTGTACCTTTTTCACGGCTTACTTCCCGCTGATCTCTTTTGCCAGCTCTATGATCTCAAAGGCATATTTTTTCTTACCGTTTTCAAGTATGCGCTTATAGACCGGATAGTTGACGCCCATGCCGGCCATACCCAGCACCCCGATAATAACGCCCAGCACAAGGGAGCCTGTGGTCCCGCTGCCGATCTATCCCATGGCAAGGCACATGCCCGTGCCGAAAACAAGAGCTGCAATAATGCCGAAGGTATAGGTGAATATCCCTGCCGGGCGCTTGGCCCTTGCGTCCAGCTTGCGAAGGGCGGCAACCGCGGAGGTGTCCTTGGGTGCGTATTCGTTGGCGAGTTGTTCTGCGTATATCTTATCTGTGTTCATGGCTTGCGCCTCCTTCATTTGATGGTTTTATGATATCATCGAAGAAGGCGCATCTGAACAACACAAAGGGCAGATTGTGTTGTTTTCAGAAAACCCGCTCCGTTTCAAGCTGTTTGCCGTCCTGCACATCTGCCAATTCGTGCTGCTTCTTATATTCTTCGCCCCACGCCCACATGGAATCCAGAATGGGCTTCAGGCTCCTGCCAAGCTCTGTCAGGGAATATTCCACTCGCGGCGGCACCTCGGCATAGACCTCCCGGTGAACAAGTCCGCTTCCCTCCATTGCGCGGAGCTGCGCCGTCAGCACCTTCTGTGAGACATTCCCGATGGACTTTTTCAACTCGCCGAATCGCTTCGTTCCCGGCATCAGATCCCGCAGGATAAGTACCTTCCACTTATCGCCGATGAGAGTCAACGTGGTCTCCACCGGGCAGGCGGGAAGCCCGACATTTATCTCTTTTTTCATAATATCCTCCCAATAGTATCCTTTGGGTAACTACGGCACAATATTGTGCTTACTTTATAAACAGGCTCTACAGCGCTATTATAATGTCAGCGAAAGAAAAAAGAAACCTTTCGGAGCGAAAAATTTTTGGAGGTACTTATTATGAACAAAGTCGTAGAATTTCTGAACGCCAACCCTGTGCA
>CAKSXP010000140.1 GCA_934515035.1 uncultured Oscillospiraceae bacterium | reverse complement strand
CATCGAGGTCGCGCCGCTGGCACATATGCGCGGCAGAACGCTCGACGACAGCTTCATCATCCTCGACGAGGCACAGAACACGAGCAGGGAACAGATGAAGATGTTTCTTACCAGGATCGGCTTCGGTTCCAAGGTCGTCATTACGGGCGACGTTACGCAGATCGACCTGCCGGGTGACAAGGCGAGCGGACTGAAGGAAGCCATGCGCGTGTTGCAGGGGATCGACGATATCGCGATATGCAAACTGACAGGCGCGGACGTTGTGCGGCATGTGCTCGTGCAGAAGATAATCGAGGCGTACGAGGACTATGACAAGCGTCAGAGCTCCGCGCCGAACAAAACTTACAGAAAAACGACCGAGAAGAAGGCTGTAAAATGAAGCACAGAATATATGTCTCGCGCGATAAACGCGGACTGGGCTGTCCGGATGCATACCGGCTCATAAAAAAGGCGGCCAATACCGCGCTTGAAGCGCAGGGAGTCGACGCCCTGTGCGAGATATTCGTCCTGCTCACGGACGATGAAGGCATACGCGAAATAAACCTTGAACAGCGTGGCATAGACAGACCGACAGACGTTCTGTCTTTTCCGCAGAATGAGATGGAAGCGGGCGTGTTCAACGCCGGAGAGTGCGAGCTGGACTACGACACGGGTGCTGTCATGCTCGGGGATATGGTCCTTTCTCTGGAGCGCTGCATTGCCCAGGGGGAGGAATACGGCCACGGCTTTGAGCGCGAGCTGAGCTATCTTACCGTTCACAGCGTTCTGCATCTTCTGGGATATGACCATCTTGACGAGGGCGAGGAAAAGCGGAAAATGCGCGAACGCGAGGATGCGATCATGGAGATGATAGGGCTGTGAGGCCCTTCCTTTACGCTTTTCGCGGCATCGCTCATGCGCTCCGGACCGAGCGCCATATGCGGATACATTTCTGCTTTGCCTTTTATGTGATCGCGGGCGGACTGACGGTCGGGCTCAGCGCCGCCGAATGGGGCGTTGTACTTATCTGCTGCGGTGCGGTCATCGGCATGGAGTGCGTCAACACCGCGCTTGAGAGACTGTGCGACAGAGTGACGGTCGAGCGGGATGACTCGATAATGCACGCAAAGGATGCTGCCGCGGGAGCTGTTCTGGTCTGCGCGCTGTTTTCCGCCGCTGCCGGGTGCGTCATATTCTTCAGCGGTGACAGGCCGCGCCGGGCACTGGAGTTTTTTGCTCATGATCCCGTGTGCGCCCTGCTGCTCGCACTGTCTATCGCAATATGGATACTAATGATATTTGGGAGAAAGAATAAATGATTACAAAAACTGCTGTTGTCACGATCTGCGGACGCCCGAACGTGGGAAAGTCCACGCTTACGAATACGCTGGCGGGAGAGAAGATAGCCATCGTTACCAACAAGCCCCAAACAACGCGCAACCGCATAACCGCCATTGTGAACAGGGGCGATACCCAGTTTATAATCATGGACACCCCGGGCTTTCACAAGCCGCGCACCGCGCTGGGAGACTATATGGTCAAGGTCGTGCGCGAGTCCGTGGCGGATGTTGACGCCGTGGTACTCGTGGTCGAGCCGATAGATAACATCGGTCCTCAGGAAACGGAACTCATCGAGCGCATACGCGCGTCCGGCGTGCCGGCAATACTCTGCATCAACAAGATAGATTCCGTCGAAAAGGAAAAGCTCCTCTCCGTTATTGCAACTTATGCGCAGGCGTTTGAGTTTGCCGCCATCATTCCGATATCTGCAAAGCAGGGGGACGGCGTCGGCGAACTGCTCGACGAGCTTCAGAAGTTTGCGGAGGACGGCCCGCAGCTGTTCCCGGACGGCATGACCACCGACCAGCCGGAAAAGCAGGTCTGCGCCGAGATCGTGCGGGAAAAGCTGCTGCTGTGTCTGGACAAGGAGATACCGCACGGAACGGCGATCGAAGTGACGAAGTTTTCGGAGCGCGATAACGAGATAATAGATCTCGACGTTACGATATACTGTGAAAAGGCCAGCCACAAGGGCATAATCATCGGCAAACAGGGCGCAATGCTCAAAAAGATCGGAAAGCTTGCCCGTGAGGATATTGAACGCTTTATGGGGACAAAAGTGTTTTTGCAGACCTGGGTCAAGGTCAAGGAAAACTGGCGCGACAGTCAGGCGCAGCTGCGGAACTTCGGCTATGACAGCATCGGCTGACAGCTGCCGCGGGTGAAGCTTGTGGTCATTGCTGCACAGCACCGAAGTGTTTATAATTTTACAAAAACCGGCGAGACGCGGGGCACTGCGTCCTGCCGGTTTTCCTGTTTGGACCGGCGGAGCATTTCCGCCGCAAAATTTTCCGTAAAAAGCCGGACACAATATACGGTGTATCGGACCGGCTCGCACAAAACATCTTGTATAATGCATAAATAATCAGATCACCTGCAAATAAATTAACAGCTTATTCTGTGATTTTTGACAAATTTCTTAAAAAAACTATTGCGAAAATGGGAGAACTCTTTTATTATTTTAAGTGTTTTCCGGGGGTTAAGCCGGGAAAAACAAGCCAAATAACGGGAGGGAAAACCATTGAAGACAGTAAAGAAACTGTTATCGGTCCTGCTGATCGTATGCATGCTTGCGTGCATGCTTCCGACAGCGGCGTCCGCAGCCGCGAGCGGCGATTATATGAAGATCGCAATGCTCGACAGCGGACGAAAATATTTCACGGTCGATTGGATAAAGTCTTTCATTTATGAAGCAAAAGCGGACGGTTATACACATGTCATGCTTGCGGTCGGGAACGACGGCATGCGTTTGCTTCTTGATGATATGTCTGTTTCCGTTGGCTCCGCGACCTATTCCAGCGCGGCGGTCAGCTCGGCGATCCAGTCGGGAAACACCTCATATACCACAGCGTCGACCGGCGAGTGGACAGAGAGCGACATGAACGAGATATTCAGCACCGCGGCTGCCGCGGGCATCGAGATAATCCCGCTCCTTAACAGCCCCGGCCATATGGACGCTATTCTGAGCGCTGCATCCTCTCTTACCGGAACGACATGCAGCTATAACGGCTCATCGACCACGATAGACGTTTCAAACAGCACGGCTGTGGCCTTTGCTCAGGCCTTTATCCAGAAGTATATTACATATTTTGCGGACAAGGGCTGCAAATACTTCAACTTCGGAGCGGATGAATATGCAAATGACCGCTATTCGTCCGGAGCCATGGGCTTCGGCAGCCTCCAGAGCAGCGGAAAATACGGATACTTCATCAAATATGTCAATGAGCTCGCGGCGATGGTCAAGAACGCGGGGATGACCCCCATCGTGTTTAACGACGGCATTGAGTTTGCAAATAAAACAAGCGCGTCCGTCGGCTCTGTGACCTACACGTTCGATAAGGACATTGTCATCTGCTACTGGTCCGGCGGCTGGAGCGGCTACACCCCGCGTACTGCCGCAAATCTTGCGGGCGACGGCTTCAGGATAATCAACACGACGGGCGATTTCTATTATGTTCTCGGCAAAAACGACAACTTTGACAGCGGCTATACCTATGCCTCAAACTGGAGCAACTACAAGGTCTGCGGCACGACCCTGAGCTCGTCCTCGGTCATCGGCGGCATGTTTTGCATGTGGAGCGACTACCCCGGGGCCGAAACAGAGAAGCAGGAAGCGGCCAAGATCAGACTTCCTCTTCGGGCAATGGCTCTTGCCATGGCCGGAAGCTATACCGGCAGCGTGGATGAGTCCGTCGTCTCCGGTGGATTCAATGCGGACGGCACGCTGAACACGGATCCTCCGGCACAGGTCCATGATTACAGGGAAACTTCCGTACAGGCGGCAACATGTACGGAGGCAGGTACTATAACCTATACATGTGCCGACTGCGGCGACAGCTATACGGAAACCATCCCGGCTCTTGGACACGATTATGCCGCGTCCTATGATGACGGAGACGTGATCTACAGCTGCACGCGCTGCGGCGACAGCTATTCGGAGCTTCTCCCGAGGGAGTCCGTCTCGCTGAAGGTCGGAGAGACTTCTGAAAAGTACATACTCGACGGAGAAAAGACCGTTTCCCGCCAGGGAGATGCCGCGATCGCAAGCGCAGATCTCAACTATGTTCAGGGAACGGGAGCGGAGGTCTCCTACCAGGCTGCCGCATCGGCCTCTGTCGGCGGATATACGGACGGCGGCTATAACTGCGTGATATCCAATATCATCGATGGCGACACCTCCACGTTCTACTGGTCTACCAGCTGCCAGACGGCCGGCATGTATGCCCGCGTTGATCTGGGCGCCGACGTTCGCTTCGATGCCGTACAGGTCAGCTCCCCGGCTCACGGCGACTACTGCACCGGAGCAAATGTTCAGGTTTCTTCCGACGGCTACAACTGGACTACTATCGGGACCTATACGGGAAGCAGCGGCAGCGCGGTGACCTCCACTTATGTGGTCCCCGATACCGTGGAGAGCTTCCGCTATATTCAGGTCGTTATCACAACGGCGAGAAACTACTGGTGGCAGCTGTCCGAGATAGCATGGGGCAGCTATGACGGAACGACCTTTACGCGTGCGGAGACCTCCGGAACGGTCCGGACCGGCACGCTCACAACGACCGAGCTTACCTTTACCGGCGTTGGAGCCGGCACGACATACTATGTCATTGATGGCGTCAGGTATGTCATAGAGGTCGAAGAGGACCACGTTCATTCCTACCGTCAGATAAGCGCGACTGAGCCGACGTGTACGGAGGACGGCGTGATAACCTACCAGTGCGAGGAATGCCTGAATACGTATACCGAAACGGTCCCCGCGACAGGACACAACTACTCAGCGGACGTTACCGCTCCGACCTGCACGGCAGACGGATATACAACTTACACCTGCTCCAGCTGCGGCGATGTGCGCACTGCCGATACCGTTGCGGCGCTCGGCCATGATTACGTCGTGACGACTGTTCCCGCGACCTGCACGGAAAACGGAACGGCGACCCATACCTGCACGCGCTGCAATGACAGCTATACTGTCGATATCCCTGCCACGGGACACGATTATAAAGCGGCCGTGAGCGAAGCGACCTGCACAAAGGACGGCGTCACGACCTATGTCTGCGCAAACTGCGATGATTCCTACACGGAGACCACTCCGGCTCTCGGACATGACTATACGGAGACCGTGACCGAGGCCACCTGCACATCCGACGGCAGCACGACGCATAGCTGCAAGCGCTGCGGCGACAGCTATACGGACGGTGTTGTTC
>CAKSXP010000139.1 GCA_934515035.1 uncultured Oscillospiraceae bacterium | reverse complement strand
GACTACTACAGCGCCAGGAATCCGCTTTGCAATCTCTTCGGCATGGTGGACACTGACAGCGAAGATCAGTGTTGCGCCGGTGGCCAGCTCTCGGTATGCCTGCGCGATTGCGTCAGCCGTGCCTTCCATTGCTTCATCCAACTCACCAGGCGCATAGTCCCCCCGCTGTGTGTGGACTTGGCTCAGGTCATAGCCGATGTTGACACGCCGGCAGAAGATGTCGCAGAGATATCCGTGCTCAATGCCCCAGCGAAGATCTCTCTGGAAGATGATCTTGGAGAACACTGTATCCAGACGAACCTTATCGCCGCGGTTCGGCGTCGCAGTAAAACCGATGAGCTTGTCCGGTGTGAAGTGGTCGAAGATCTTCCGGTAAGTATTTGCTGCGGCGTGGTGTGCCTCGTCGCAGATAATCAAGCCAAATTCATCCGGCTGGAAGCGGTGCAGGCGGCGCGCAAGGGACTGGACCGACGCGCTGACGACCTCCTCATCGTAGCTTCGGAGTGCTGCACGCTCGACGCCGAAGGAACAATCGAAGTATTTGCGCGGCTGCTCTACCAGCTCCTCACGGTGAGAGAGAATCAGCATACGCTTCCCGTGCCGCGGGAGGTTGGCAAAGGTTACCGTCTTGCCGAGCCCTGTCGCCATCTGAGCAAGGTACGCGCCCGGCGGCTGCGCTTCGATCGTGTCGATGCAGTCGATTTGATAGTCTCGTAATTTCATTTTTTGCTCCTTTTGTGCGTAACTGCGGAGCATCGCGGAAAACTTGTTCCGCACGTCAAAGCCTTGCGGCATAAGGCTTTGCGGGTATGTGCGGAACTGCGGAACATAAAATGTGAAAATTTCCTCGCCTTTTGCGTGTACGTTAAATTTCCGTTAATTCCCACACTCGCACAAACTTTTCCTATAGGGGTGTATATCGTGTTCCTCAGTTCCGCGCCCCTCTGAAAAATGCCGTCAAAGCCTTGCGACACAAGGGTTTGCGGGCGCGTAACAGATGTACCGCGCAGCTCCGCACTTTTCCGCATTTACAGCGGCAGTTCCTCGCCGCTCTCCTCTTCATCTTCGGAAAGGAGAGGTAGTGTCAGACAGATGCACTCCGTCTGTACGCCGTTGATGCGTTTGCATTTGGTCATAGCACGGCCGCGCGTTTCGATCAGGCCAGCTTCCTTCAAGTGAGACAGCGTAGCAGCGGTCGAATATCCTGCGTCAGAGAGAGCACGTTCAAAGATTGGCCGGATAATATATGCCTTTCCGTCCTCGATACTTCCATAAACGTCGATTGTTTCCGAACGCCCGACCATGTGGTTGCTGTTCTGCGCTACCCAGCCGCAGAGGTATTTATAAGCGCGGTCACCGGCTGACACTGCCGCCTTGGACGCGAGAAACTCGGAGATCTCTTCCACGCTGATTGGCTTCTGCGTGTCGGCGAAGATCCACCGGCACGCCAGTTCGTCCGCCAGGACGATCGCTGCGGCCGCCATAGCCTGCTTCTCAGTCGTATCACGGTCGCTCAAATCCCGGAACAGCTCCTGATACCGCGGCGCAATCTGCTCGATCACATCAGGCTTATAGAGTTCTTCCACGAACCTTTTGCCGGCATAGCCATAGTTGCGCTTGACCGCGCTGGAGATACGCATACCGTCCCTTATAACAGCTTGAGACGCCTTGCATTCAATGTCGATGACGCGGTTAACTGCGCCGGCACCGGATGCCTGTCCGGTCAATGGACTCTCCCCTGTCGTCAGAATGCAGTTGTGCCAGGTTGGCGTCAGATCCACGCCGCCGGCACGGTTGCCGCGGGTTCGTCCAACACCCTGCGCGAGCTTATAGACGTCGAAATTCGTGCGGCCCTTGTTGTCCTTGGCAAGCTGCAGCTCGTCGAGACACAGCGGCAGCTCATTGAGAAATGCCGCCGTCTTTTCCATGCCGACGACCGTTCCATCAAAGGTCTTGACGTAGTTACCGATAGCGGGATCGCCCCAAACGCTTGCGGCTACCATCAAAGCGACAGTCTTGCCGGTGCCTGAGTCAACGCCCCAGAGGTGTACGAAGAACGGCAGACAGCCGAGCGGTTCAAGAAGCACGCTGGAGAAAGACGCTGCAAGAATGATTTTTGCCGTCGTGGACATCGCCCTCACTTCTGCGGCAATATCCAGCCACTTTGCTTCAGAGCCGTGACTGCGCACCGTCTGGAACATCGCGGCAAAGCTGGCGTCGCCATCGAAGATTAGGCCGTCCACAAAGGGGGAAAAACCTTCATCCGGAATGTATCCGAAGCGTCCGATGCTTTTCCGTTCTGGGATCACGTCATAGTTGAGGTTCTCGATGTCCGATATGTACTCTACAAAAGCACGGGCATTCTGACTCGTGACTGCCACGCCGCAACCGGCCAATTCAGTCACTTTATTCGCATTGGCGAGTATAACCTTGCTCACGATGATCTTTCGCCAGATAGCTCCCTTCCGGAACGCGAGCCTCAGCTTTTCTTCGCCGGTGTCAATGTTCACCAGCCGTTCGACAGGAAGGATCGGATGCGGGCAGGCAACAGCATCTCCAAACCCGTCTGATCTCCGCACTCCGCTGTCATCCGCCTCCCACTTCCCAGCGTCAAGTTCAATAGGCTGATTCTCAAAATTTGTTGGATTTTCGCCGATATAGGCTCCTTGTGATGTTCGGATGCTCTGCTGGTAGCGCTTGTACATGAGCTTCAGGCCGCGGAAGCCGATGCTTGCGGCGTATTTACTCATTGCCTCGATCATACGCTGCTGGAGGAATGGATCACCATTGCATTTTTCCAGCTCTTCGTATGGCGCAGTAGATTCCAGAAAGTCCTCCGCTGTGTAACTCCATCTGGCTGGTTTTTGCGTATCGTTTCCCAAAACTCAATCCCCCAAATGTTCATCAAGCCAGTATTCAAGGCTTGGTAGTCGTTTTATTGCTTCTGCATACAACGGGTGAATGTAACCGACATCCGCGTCTGCAGTGTCCGGCTCAAACAGTTTCTTGACTTGCCACCAATAACAATGCTCGGCAGCTTTCCTGCGGTATTCACGATCCGCCGCTGCTTTCCTCGCTGCTTCCTGCCGACGGGCAGCCAGTACAGCGGATATCTCCGCCGCACTGGGTCTTTTGCCTGTCAATCCAAGGGAAAAATCGGCATCAAGGCGCAAGCATGCCTGCCGGAAATTGATATTGAAGAGCTTCATCACGAAGTCTATGACGGTGGAACCGGCCCCACAGCCGAAGCAATGCCAGCCTGTCTTATCACCGTCATAGATCTTCAGGCTTCCATGTCTGTCACCAGCATGAAATGGACACTGGATATAACCTGCTCGGTTAGGATGGAAACCGTAAGCCTCAATGACCTGCCGTGCGGTAAGTCGCTCTTTGATTTCTGCGGCAAGATCAGAACGGTAACTCGCCATCATCTTCGACGTCCGTAAAGTCGGACGCGCTCACATCGACCGGAGCGCCAGCTGCACGGTAGTTTCCGGAGGACGAATCTCCGTCCTTTTTGCTGTCTCCGAAATAAATGCTGCTCACGATGACCTCGGCGCTGCGGCGCTTGTTGCCGTCCTTGTCCGTCCAGTCACGGATCTGGAGTCGGCCTTCAACCACAGCCATGCGGCCTTTGGAGAAGTATTTATCCACAAATTCCGCGCTGGATCGCCATGCAACACAGTCAATAAAGTCTGTCGCTCTGCTGCCGTCCTGCTCCTTGAAGTCTCGATCCACAGCGAGGGAAAACGACGCGACGGCCGTTCCGCTCTGCGTATGGCGCAACTCTGGATCACGCGTCAGACGTCCCATGATGAAGATTTTATTCAGCAAGGTAATTCATCTCCCTGTAGTCCAAAATGGCCGTGAGGCGTTTGGTCGCCCGGCAATAGGCGCAATGCTCGCAACGGCGCGGCTCGACCTTTCCCTCCTTGATAGCCTGATACCGCGGCGCGCGGTCCTCGACCTCAGCGAGCTTGGCTGCAAGGTCATCGTCGTTGATATAGAGGGCCGCCAGATCCGGAGCATCCTCCTTCGTACCGACGGCGAGGATAAACGGCAAGAAGTGTCCCTCGATGGCCTGATAGATTGCGCCCTGAAGGTCGTAGCCGTAAGCCTCGACGAACGGAAGCCTGCAATGGTCTTCCTCGGACCAAACCTCTGCTGTGTCCCGCATGATCTTCTGATCTACGATGGCTCCATCGCAAAAGCCCAGCGCGGCTGCCGTGTGCGGCCAGCGGTTGGCGATCACATTGCAGGTATCGGCGTCAAGCAGGCTGTCGATCTTAACTTTGAAAGGAACACCGGCGATAAAGCCGGTGCGGATGACCTGCTTCTTTCCCGACATGAGCATGGAATAGAGCTCGTCCGCTTGAAGGCGGGCGACGATCTCAGTGGCCTTGACGTACTCCGCTTTGAGCGTGCCGTCGCGCTTGAAGATCTCCGGATGCTGCGCCTGGTAGAGAGGCAGCTCGCCGGAAAACCAAGCGTCGATATATCCGCCGACCAGAAAAGCCTGTGACATCGGCGGCGTATATTCGCCGCGGAGTTCTGCCAATGCGGCCGCTTCGCATTTCTCAAAGGCCTTGAATTGCGTAGAGCCCATATAGGCCATGTTCATTTCCGGAGAATAATAATTCTCCGGAGTAACTACCGGAAGGTCCATTACAGCACCTCCTCGGTCTCGGCCACAGTCTCTTCAGACGGGGCCGGCTGCTCTTCCTGCGACGCCGCGGCTGCGGTCGCAGCATCCTTTCGCTTCTGAGCGCAGTTTGCACAGAGCGGGACACCGTAGTGCTTCGTCGTGTATGCCGCCAACCATCTGGCGTCCTTTCCCATTGCTGGCGTGATCTCGCCTTCACAGTCCGCGCAGGGCGGCACAGGCTCCTGCTTCTGTACACGCGGCTTATATGGGCGGATACGGATGCCGTCGGTCATGCCGCCGTCCTGAGGATCGCGGACGTTGTGGTCCACGAAGAGCTGGATCTGCTTACCGACCAGCGTGGAGGCCTTAGCGTCGCCGAACAGCTTACGCAGTGTCTTGCGGTTGGTTGAGTTGACGATCAGCGGCCGCACCTGAAGAATGCCGGGTACGCGTTCTTCCTTGAAGGAGAGCACATCCTTATTTTCCTTGCCGCGCTGAAGCGTAACGGAGCCATACCACAGACCGGCAATGGTCAGTATCGGCTCGGTCCCGTCGTCAATGTCCTCGGCGCCCAGATACTCGGAATCGCGCATCTGCCCGAGGCGTTCATCG
>CAKSXP010000138.1 GCA_934515035.1 uncultured Oscillospiraceae bacterium | reverse complement strand
ATGATGTCGCAGTCGGAATACTTGGTGCGCATGAGGGTCACGACTTCCTCAAACTTCTCGAACTTCATAGCTGCCTTGCCCTCGTCGTCGCGGCAGTGGATGTGTGCGACGGCGGCGCCTTCTTTCCAGCAGTTATAGATTTCTTCGGCGATCTCGGCGGGCTCGATGGGAACATTGGGGGTGTTTTCCTTGGTGGGCCATGCGCCGGTGGTCGCAACGGTGATTATTCTCTTGTTCTTGAGATCTGCCATTTTTGACACGCCTTTCTTGAATAGCTTTGGAAAAGGGGGCGCTTATGTCAAACGCCCCCAAAAATGTGTGCTTCGATAAAAATTATTTGTTGCGGCTGAAGAGCTTCTGCATGTACTCAAGACCGCTGTCTCCGTTGCCCTCGGAGAAGCCGTAGCCGGTGCCGCCGTAGGCATAGGTGCGCTCGGGAACGCCCTTCACGAGCAGGTCCTCGTCGATCTCGGCAACGCAGCGGGCCATGGAACCGTCGCCCATGTACCAGCGGAGGGGGAAGCAGTTGAAGCGGAACCAGGTGCCGGCCGGGATCATGTCCAGATCGCCGCCGAGGTTCTCGACGCCGACGATGCCGTGGCCGAGCATTTCCTTGTGGCAGGGTTCCCAAGTGCCCCAGACGCCGATGTTCTCCAGATCGCCGTAGAGCTCGTCATAGGCTTCCTGACCGAAGATGCGGATGTACTCGAACTTGTCGAACTTGGCATAGGCTTCCTCGCCGAACAGCTCCTTGTACTCCTCGGTGATGGGCTTGCCGGTGGCGCCCAGCAGGTTCATGCGGGTCATGCCATTGTTGCCCATGGCGGTGTGCAGGGGGTGGTCAAGAGCCTGGGAGTCCATGGCGACGCACTTTACCTTGTTCTTGACGAACCACTTACCAGCCTCAACGCCGGTGCCGGCGGCATAGTGATAATAAGCCTTGCTGTCGTCGAACAGGCGGTGCATACCGGTGTTCAGGCAGATGATCTTGCCCTCAAGGTCGGCCTGGTTGATGCCGTACTTCTCGCAGGCAGCGTCGAGATGCTTGTCGGTGATGAGGCCCCAGGGCTCGATGTCGATCTTCAGAACGACGGCTTCGCCGGTGTAGGCGTCAACGGGCATCTCATGGGTGTAACGGGCGCGGCGGCCGTCGAATTCATACTCCATGACGTGACGGGGAGCGTCGCAGTGGGTGCCGGTGTGCATGGTGCACTTGATGCTCTGGGTCAGAACGCCGCCCTTTGCCATCGTGTGGGTGTTGTCGATGACGGGCTTGTCAAAATAGGGCCAGCGGGGGATTTCGGCTCCGAAGGGGTGGGTCAGGTCAACAAAAACTTTCTTGCCCATGAATGATTACCTCCAAAATTAAATGTTTCTTGTGTGATTTCTCTGCTTAAGGAAAACGGCTTATTTGCCGTAGAGCATGCGGATAAGGTATTCGTTGAGGTCGGCGTTGGACTGGCTGATCTCTTCCTCGGTCCACTTCTGGAAGCCCTCTCCGGTCTTGAAGCCGATCTTGCCCTCGTCGCGCAGCTGCTTGAGCAGGGGGGAGGGACTGTGGCTGTCCTCAAGGTCACGGAGAATGTAGTCGTGGATGTTGTAGGTCAGGTCGGTTCCGACCATGTCCGCGTTTTCGAGCGGGCCGAGCTGGGGCAGGCGCAGGCCGAAGCTGTATTTGACGGCGTCGTCAACGGTCTTTGCATCTGCGATGCCGTGCTCGACGATGGAAATAGCCTCGCGCCAGAGCGCGTGCTGCATACGGTTCGCGATGAAGCCGGGAACGTCCTTTTTGCAGAGGACGGGCTTCTTGCCGACGGAGGCGAGGACCTCCATGACGGTGTTTGCGGTCTCGTCGCTGGTGGCGTCGGACTTGATGACCTCGACCAGCGGGATGAGGTGGCCGGGGTTCCAGAAATGAGTTCCGACAAAGCGCTCGCGGTGCTCGAGCTTTGCGGAGATCTGGGACGGACTCATGACGGAAGAGTTCGTGCAGAAGATGGTATCCCTGCGGCAGCGCGCCTCCAGCTTTGCGAAGGTCTCCTGCTTGATCGCCATATCCTCGAAAACGGCCTCGACAACGAGGTCGGCGTTCTTTATGAGATCGCTTTCAAGATCGGTCGTGAAGCTGATGCGGGACAGGCGTTCCTCGAGCTCGGCTTCGGTTATGACGCCCTTTTCAAGAAGCTGCGCGCAGTTTGTGCGTATCCCGGCGTAAACGTCGGTCTGGTAGAGGTCGTAAACGGCGACCTGAAACTCAGGATTGGACGTGAAAACGAAGGCAATGTTTTTGCCCATCATTCCGCCGCCGGCGATGAGGATGTTTTTGATCGGCATAGCAGCCATCATCTCCTTTACAAGATCAGCAGGTGAGGTAGCCACCGGAGCAGTCGCAGTTGGCGCCGGTTATGAAGTCGGAAGCGGCGGAGGACAGGAACAGAGCATAGCCGACGAAATCGGAGGGCTCGGCCAGGCGTCCGATGGGCTCGCGCTTGAGGAAGTTCTGGTAGACGGCGGATTCGGGGTCGAACATCCACTCGGTCAGCTCGCTGCGGAAAACAGTCGGGCAGAGGGAGTTGACGTTGATGTGGTGCTGAGCGGAGAGCTCGCAGGCGAGGCTGGAGACCATGAGGTCCGCGCCGCCCTTGGAAGTGCAGTATCCGGTGTAGCCGGCCATGCCGCGCTTGGAGCGCTGGGAGGTGACGACGACCATCTTGCCGCCCTTGCCCTGCTTGACCATCTGCTCGGCGACATACTTGAGGACGATGTAAACGCTCTTGCAGTCGGCGTCCATGACCTTCTGCCAATCCTCGACGGACTGGTCAAGAATGTTCTGGACCTTGTTGTAGCCGTGGCAGATAGCAAGGATGTTGACCTCGCCGTATTTCTCGACGCAGGCGGCGATGCAGGCCTTGACATCTTCCTCAACGGCGGGGTCGGCGACATAGTATGCGCAGTCGATACCCTCGGCCTTGAACTCCTCCTCGAGAGCCTTGAGCTTGGCTTCGTTGCGGCCGGTCATAAAGACCTTGGCACCGGCGTAGCCGTAGCCCTTTGCGAGGACGCAGCCCAGCGCGCCGGTGGCGCCGGTGACGAGAGCGACCTTGCCCTCAACGGAGAACATGTTGTTTACAAAATCTTTCTGTACGGGAACCATTGATTTTTCCTCCTGTAACAAATATTAGCTATACTATATTGTATTATTTGGACTATATTCAGCATAGTCCACTTCGGCTGTTTATGCAATACACACAATATTGTAAGTGACTAACTTTTTTGTAACCTGGCTCTTTTCTTCGCGCCCGCGATATGCTATAATCGGCAGTGCGGACAAGCGCAAAAGCTGCCTGAGGAGGTGCCGGTATGCCGGGTGTGAACCCATATCATTATGTGCGTAAATGCCTTTTCGGAAAATGGAAGATGACGATACTTCACCATATCCACAACTATGGCTGTATACGCTTCAACGAGACGCGAAAGATCCTGCCGATAAGCGAAAAGGTGCTCGCCGAACAGCTCAGGGAACTGGCTGACGACGGACTTGTCGAGCGGATACAGTACAACACCATACCGCTGAAGGTAGAGTATGTGCTGACGCCGCTCGGAGAAGAGCTCATACCCGCGCTGGACGCACTGTACATATGGAGCATACGGCGTATGTACGAGCTGGGCATCGAGATCGACCGCGACGCCTTTGACGTCCACAGAAGCGAAAAATACACCGAAGAGCTCGGCGATATCATGACGGCTCTCGGATACGACTACGAAAGTGGGGAATAAGCGTATATGGAAAACGTCCTTGTCGTAAAGACGGAGCTTCTCGCTCCGTATATAAAGGGAAAAAACGGCCTTATAACCGGCTGTGAGAAGGAGATCGCCGGAGTCGTTGAGAGCCGGCACGAGTATCTGCCCCGGCCCTTTGCCGAGGAGCATCCCGAATATAAACAGATCATACCGTATGTGGCCATCTGCCGCGGCTCACAGGTGTTTTCGACAACGCGGCTGAACAGAGGCGGCGAGACGCGCCTGCACGGGATGATCTCGCTGGGCGTCGGCGGGCATATCAATCCGGGCGACGATGATTCGCTTATGAACGGCCTGCGCCGGGAGATCGGCGAGGAGGTATATATGACCGACTTCGGCGACCTTACTCTGCGTGGAGTCATAAACGATGATTCAAATGAAGTCGGCAGCGTGCATCTGGGCTTTTTCTATACGCTGACGACGTCCGGAGAGGTGCGCGTAAAGGAGACGGAAAAGCTCGCAGGGTTGTGGCTCAGGCGTTCGGAGCTCTGGGATCTGTCGCCGAAAATGGAGACCTGGTCACAGATCATCGTGCCTGTGCTTGCAACGGTCGAATGATATGCCGTCCCGCCGGGATATGTCCCGGCGGGACGCTTTTTCTGCCCTGAAAGCCTGCAAAAGCTCCAAAAATAAAATCCGGCATTGCGTGCTTTAAGCGGTTGTGCTAGTATATCATATTACGAAAAACTTTATTTCAGGGAGCCTGCTGCCATGTCCGATAGGATATTCATAAAAGGGGATATACTTATTCCGAGGGAAAATTTTGAGACCTGGAGCGTCGTTGCGTGCGACCAGTTCTCCTCCGAACCGCAGTATTGGCGGCAGGTGGAAGAGACCGTGGGCGAAGCCCCGTCGTCCCTGCGCATGATGCTGCCGGAGGCGTGGCTGCGCACGGAGCGCGGCGCGGCGGCGGATATAACGGGCGATATGCGTAGGTATCTGGAAAACGGCGTGTTCAGAACGCTGGAGGATTCCCTTGTCTATGTCGAGCGGACCCTTTCCGGAGGGGGCGTGCGCCGCGGGCTCGTCGGCCTGCTGGATATCGAGGCCTATGACTATGCGCCCGGCTCGTCATCGCCTGTCCGCGCCACGGAGGGGACTGTGGCCGAACGGCTTCCCGCGAGGGTGAAGGTGCGTATGCAGGCACCGCTGGAGATGCCGCATACCATCGTGTTCATCGACGATCCGGAGGACGGCGTCATGCGCGCGGCGGAAACGGCGGCGCGGGAGGAGCTCTATGACTTCGACCTCATGCAGGGCGGAGGCCGTCTTAAAGGGCGCAGGATAAGCGGCCGAGAGGCCGAAAGGATAGAAGAACTTGTCGGCGCGCTGGGAGACCCGGCCGTGCTTGAAAAAAAGTACGGTCCGTCCGGCAAAGCGCCGGCGGTTTTCGCCGTCGGGGACGGGAATCACAGCCTTGCCGCGGCAAAGCTCTGCTGGGAGGAGATCAAAAAGGGCCTCACGCCGGAGGAAGCTCAAAGCCTGT
>CAKSXP010000137.1 GCA_934515035.1 uncultured Oscillospiraceae bacterium | reverse complement strand
CAAGTCCACCGCCGAGGACAAGGCGTCCCGCCTTGCCGACCGGCTCGTGCCCTACACGCTCGGCGGCACGCTGCTGACGTATCTCCTCACGCGCAATGCGGCGAAAACGCTCGCGGTGCTGATGGTGGACTTCTCCTGCGCGCTCAAGCTGGCGATGCCCATTGCGGTGCTCTCCGCCATGCGCGAGAGCAGCGGACACCACATCTCCGTCAAGGGCGGACGCTTCCTTGAGGCTGTCGCGCGGGCGAACACCGTCGTTTTCGATAAGACTGGCACGCTCACCTATGCCACCCCCACCGTCGCGCAGGTCGTTCCGTTCGGCGGACATGAGGAGAGCGAGATGCTGCGCCTTGCCGCATGTCTGGAGGAGCATTACCCGCACTCCATGGCGAACGCCGTGGTGGAGGAGGCGAAGCGGCGCGGCCTCACGCACGAGGAATATCATTCGCAGGTGCAGTACGTCGTGGCGCACGGCATCTCCAGCATGGTGGAGGGCAAAAAGGTCGTCATCGGCAGCACCCACTTCGTCTTTGAGGACGAGGGCTGCCGCGTACCGGAGGGCGAGCGGGCGAAGTTTGACGCGCTGCCCGCCGCGTACTCGCATCTCTATCTCTGCATCGCGGGCGAGCTGGCTGCTGTCATCTGCATCCACGATCCGCTGCGCCGGGAGGCGAAGGACGCCATCCGCGCGCTGCATGCGCTCGGCATTGACAAGGTCGTGATGATGACCGGCGACAACCGGCGCACGGCTGAGTCCGTCGCCGCCGAGGTCGGCGTGGACGCTGTTTTTGCCGAGGTGCTGCCGGAGGACAAGGCGGCGTTTGTCCGCAGCGAAAAGGCGGCGGGGCGCACCGTCGTCATGATCGGCGACGGCGTGAACGATTCCCCCGCCCTGTCGGAGGCCGACGCGGGCATCGCCATCTCGACCGGCGCTGCTATCGCGCGCGAGATCGCCGATATCACGGTCGCGTCGGAAGACCTCTTCGCGCTCGTCACGCTGCGCCGGCTCAGCGAAGAGCTGATGAAGCGAATCCACCGCAACTACCGTTTTATTGTCGGCTTCAACTTCTCGCTGATCGTGCTGGGTGTACTCGGCATTCTGCCGCCGACGACCTCGGCGCTGCTGCACAATATGTCCACGCTCGGTATCGGCCTCAAGAGCATGACGGACCTGCTGCCGGAGGATGGCCGGGAGTACGGCGAACGTCTGTGACGCCGATGGGCGGAACTGCCGTCGTACGATCGAAATAACGGAAAGGCTGCCATAAGGCGGCTTTTCTGCAAGATGGCAGTTAATGTCATCTAACCGCTCAGCCTTGCAGTGCGGCGCGAATGTGTCTGACGCGGCGGTATATCCCTTTTGGTTACGGTATTGTTCGTTTCTGCAAAGGAGGCTGATACCATGCCAAAGCGGCGAGCAAACGGTGAGGGAAATATTCGCAAGAGAAAGGACGGACGCTGGGAGGGCAGATGGCGAAAAGGCGCACTCTCGCTATTTCAGTGAAACAGCGTACAGCAAGCTGACCGGGGACAACAAGGAATTGCTCATTATCCCTGGCGCCAGCCATACCGACCTCTACGATCAGATGGACGTGATCCCGTTTGAAAAGCTGAAAACATTCTTTGAGAAGGATCTAAAATGAGGCGTCTCTTGTTTCTCTGTTTGCTGGCAGCCATGACATTTTTGCTTGCAGCTTGCTCCATGCAGCCACCGAATGCGGATTTATCTGCTGTCGATGCCAATACAGAGGATGCATCAAATAATGCAACGCAGTCGGGAGTATCAGGAGAGCCAGATGAACTTCCCGCAAAGGAAGAAGAAAATACGTGTATACGTTTTACGCTTACACAACGAGGACAGATATGGATAAAACGAAAGACATCTCTGCGACGCAGCGCGCCGGCAAAGATGCCTTTCCTTGTTATGCGATTTGCTTTGGTCGTGACAAGACAGCGGGACAAGCACAGAGCGATACGCCCCGCTATCTTGTCGTGATTCGGAGATCGGCTGCCCTTGCGGACAGCGCAAATGCCCTCGCTTCACAGCTTTACCTGACCGGAATTTATCCCGTTGGGCGGCCTTTGCGACCTGTCAGAACGCGCACAGAGACGGAGAGGGGGACAAGCCGATTCGTTCGGCTTTAACCCATAAAACGCCCTCCGGTTCGTCTTTGTGGAAACTGCTTTGCAAGGAAGAAGGTTTGTTTAATGCGTGTTCTGGATAAACCGCGCCATCATGGCGGCGACCTGGGCACGCTCGGCGTTGGCTTTCGGCCCCACACACCCGTCGCCATAGCCGTTGATGATGCCGTTCTGCACCGCCCACAGCAGCGCGTTCCGCGCGTACTCGCTCACGCTCGGCGCATCGGCAAAGCTCAGCTCGCCGCTCACCGCGGGCGAACCGGCGTAGCGGTAGAGCATCGCCGCGAGCTGCTCGCGCGTCACGTTCGCAGTCGGATTCGTGCCGTCCGACACGCCGTTGGTCTTCGCCCACTCTGTGCCCTTGTCATACCACTTTTCGCCGACAGAGGGCGCGGTATCGACGCCCGCAAGCCGCGCCAGAACTGTGTTCACCATCCCACGCGTCATCGGTTCGCTCACGCCGAAGAGGTTGTTGCCTACACCGTTGAACAACTCGCGCGCTGCCACGAAGTTCACCTGATCTCTCGACCAGTGATTGCGGGTGTCAATAAAGTCCTTAGAATTGTCGATGATTTTGACCGTCGTGCTGCCGTTAACCGTCAGCTGCACGCCGTTTTCCGTCGTAGTGGAAGTCCGAGCGATCTCCTCAGTGCCGTCCGGGTGAACGATGACGACCACCGTGCCGGAGTTGATTTTGCTCACAGGAATCTCGATCTTCGTTTCGCCGGAATTGCGCGGCAGCTCGATCTTCACAGTCGGAGCGCTGTTGCTGTTCCCGCCCGCGTCCACCTCGACCGGGACCGTCACCGCATCGCCGTTCTTCTTCGCGTCCTCGACAGCCTTCTCGCTGACCTTGGTCTCCGCCTCGGTCCTGCCGTTGACGTCTGTCTTGACGGTGCCGGTGGAGCCGGAGGCGTCGCGGCGCTCGATCGTCGAACTGCCGTCCTTCTTGGTTTCGGTCTTGATGGTGCTGCCGTCTTTGTTGGTGGTCGTGGTCGTTACGGTGCCGTCCGCCTTGGTTTCGGTTCTCGTGGTGGAACCGTCCCGGTTGGTGGTGGTTTCCGTTTTCGTGCCGGAGCTGCCGGAGGACGAACCGCCGCCGGAGGACTGGGACCGGACCGTCAGGATACCGCTCGCCGGGGTGCCGATCTCGTACTTATCCGCCCAATCGTCCTTGAGCGTGGGAGCCGTGACGGTGATGGGGAAGCTGCCCGCCGTCTTGCCGTCCGCCGTAGTGGAAGCGGCGGCTTTGGCTGCAAACACCGTGTCAGCGCTGTCGCCGCTGGCGAAGTTGCCGTAGCTGACGGTGAGCGCCGGGAGCGTACCGCCCACAGTCATACTCTTGCTGTCCGCCTTGACGGAGATGACACGACGGTTTACTGTGATGGAAGCGCTGGCACTGCCCTCCGTGCTCTCGGAGGCATAGCTTGCCGTAATTGTAACTGGGGCTGTGCTGGCTTTGAGGACCTTGACGGTGGCGCTGCTGCCGCCACCGGTGATTTCCAGCACGGCAGGATCGCTGCTCGTCCAAGTCCATGTCCCGTTTGTTCCGGCGTTGGCCGCCGCGGCGGTCAGCGTGAAGCTGTCGCCGTAGACGACGGAGGCAGGCGCGCCGGTGAGGGTAACATTGGTGCTGTCCTTATTCGTCAGGGTGATGACGAAGTTGACCGTGACCGATTCATAGTTGCCCATCTCGACCGCCACAGGGATCGTGACGGAATCGCCGGCGGAGCTGCTTGCTTTGCCTGCCAGCGTATAGGAGAGCGCACCGGTGCCGGCATTTACGCTGACCGAGTTGCTGGAGAGAATTGCCTTGCTGTCTGCGTAGGGGCGCAGTTCATAGCGAGCGCTGACCATATCAGCAGGCAGGAGCGCAGTCGGGAAGTTCGCGGTCTGCGCGCCGGTCAGATCGTACCTGTGGAGAATCTGTTGGTTCGAAATGCTGCCAGTCCAAGTGGCTTTGCCGACCGTGATGCCCGTGACCTCGCAGGCCTTGCCCTGATAGGTCAGGGTAACGGCAGTCTGACCGACGGCCAGCTTGCTGACGGTGTACTCGCCCGCCGCGAGGACCTTCGCCGCGCCGCTATCGTAGGTTGCCGTGACCGTGATGCCGGTGGGGTCAAAGGCTTCGCCGTATTTGTAAGCGGTCTTTTTGAGATTTCCGGTGTAGCTGATGCCGGTCAGGGCGTCGTTCTGCACCGTGAGGCTGACTTCGCCGACGGCGGTGCTATAGTTCGTTTGATCGTCCGGCGTAAAGGTCCAGTTATACGCCTTCGTGCCGACCGTCAGAGCCTGTCCGGCGTCCAGTGTAAGCGTACCGTCTGTGCTTCCGGTCTTTTCAAGAACAATCTGAGACAATTCCGTGCTGACGAAAATCTTTTCGGTCTTGACCGTAACGGTGCCGACGTTGGGAGAGGCCTTGCCGATGGTCACGGTTCCGAGCAGGGTTTTCGCCAGCGCATCGTACTCCGTACCCTCATCGCAGGAGACATAGACCTCATACGCGCCCGCGTTCACAGCCGAGGCCACGTCATTACCGTTTTGTCCCACGGTAACCGTGGGTACACCGACAAGGTCGGTGTAATTCGTCTTGAGCGACACAGCCTTTTTAATCGTGCCAATCTGGTCGCTGCCATCGTAGGTTAGACCGGGATCAGTGAGCGTGAACATATCCGTTGTAACGGTCTTGCCCTTAACAATGATTTCCTGCGTGGTAGTTTGCGTCACGCCGTCCTCCGTGTAGCTGACGGTGATGGTCGTGTCATCGTGGTTCAGCGCGGTGTTCGGGGCAAAGGAGTAGTTGCTCACCACTGCCTCGCTATTGTCATCGTAGGTCGCCGTGACCACCATGCCGGTAGGATCAAAGGTGTCGCCCACGGCGTATTCCGTCTTGGTAGGCGGCGTGGTGATGGCGATGCGTTCAAGGGTTTTCTGTCCGGGAGCGACCGGAGTGCCGCCGCCGACCGTAATAGATTGCTCACCGCTGTTCGCGGACTCGTAAAGAGCATCACTATTTGCCGGAGTGTAGGAGACGCTGTAGGAGTACGTCCCGGCGGTCACATTTTCGATGGTCTGGCTGGCTGTTCCGCTGTTCAGATCCGCCTTAGCCTGCTGTTCGCCCAATTGGAAGGTTACGCTGCCGGTTGGACAGTACGCGCCGACGC
>CAKSXP010000136.1 GCA_934515035.1 uncultured Oscillospiraceae bacterium | reverse complement strand
CTATTTTGCGGAGCTTCAGGGAAATGCCATAAACGCAAACTTCGTCGATGAGCTTTTCCCGGCTGCCGGAGACAGGGTCATCGCGCTTTCGACCTGTTACAGTCAGAACCGCTGGCAGCGCTTTATCGTCTATGGAGTTCTGACCGAAGAATACACCGTTGCCAAATGACGAGGTAAACGCCATGCAGCCAAAACACCTTAAAGAGAAAAAAAAGAAAAACGTCTTTCTTATCATTTTCCTTATCATAATCGGAGTGACCCTTCTGCTCTGCGGCACGGTCTTCGCGCTGTGGATGCACGGCCGGAGCGAATTGACGGCAGCCGTGGCAACGCCCGTTCTGCCGGCCCCGGCTGAAGAAACCGACGGCACTCCGGCTCCGGAGGACGAGTCCGCGCCCGAGCTGCTCGACAGCCACACGATAAGGCATAACGGAAAATACTACCGCTATAATGACAGCATCATAAACCTTCTGCTGATCGGAGTGGACTCTCCCGGTATGCCGGTCAAAAGCGAGACCTGCGGCGGCGACTATCAGGCGGATGTCATCGTCATCGCGGCGCTCGACACAGCCAACAGCAAGGTAACGCTCATCGCCGTATCGCGAGACACGATGTGCAACATCGAGGTGCTCGACTCCGACGGCACGAGCCTTGGTTTTTCAACGAGCCAGCTTGCGCTGTCATACTCCAACGGCGACGGAAGCAAGCTCAGCTGCGAGCTTTGCCGCGACGCGGTATCTGATCTGTTTTTCGGACTCCAGTTCCACGGCTACGCCGCGTTCTATCTCGGCGGTATCGCGGACCTGAACGATGCGTTGGGCGGCGTCACCGTCACTGTTCTGGACGATTATCCCTTCACTAAAATTAGCTCATGCTGGAATATGTATCCCGGTGCTGAGGTCACTCTTACCGGAACACAGGCGCAGTCATATATCCGGAGCCGGCTTGACACCGTGGACGGCAACGCCCTCAGGATGCAGCGCCAGAAGCAGTATATGCTCTCTATGATAAGCACGGCAAAGCAGATCGTAAAGCAGGACCCCTCCTCCGTTTTTTCACTGTACGGAGCTGTCAGCGACTACATCGTGACCGACCTTAACATCGGAAGCCTTGCCTATCTTGCGACCAGCGCGGCCGCCATGGACTTTTCCGGTGAAATACTCTCCGTCGAAGGCACCTCGGTCCTCGGCAGCGGAAACCATATGGAGCTGACGGCGGACCCCGATGCTCTGAGCGAGCTTATACTCGACGTTTTCTATACGGAGGTGACTCCGTGACGGACAGGCTGTCCCCGGCAGAGGCTCTTCCGCGCATCCGCTCGATAATAGATTCCGGCGGCTCATGCAGGCTCGTCGTGACCGGCTCCAGCATGGAACCGTTTCTGCGGAACGAACGGGACGCCGTTATTCTCTCTCCTGCCGTGCGGCCGCCCAGGCGCGGTGACATCATCTTCTATGAACGTTCCGGCGGCCAATTCGTTCTGCACCGTGTGACCGGGACCGGACCGGACGGCTCGCTTCTTCTCTGCGGGGACGCCCAGACGGGGCTCGAGCCAGTCTCCGCTTCTCAGATCGTGGCCGCCGTCTCCCGGATCGAACGCGGCGGAAAGCAGTTTTCAGCCGGCGCTCCGCTCTGGCGTCTGCTTTCGCTTTTCTGGATCATGCTGCGTCCCGTAAGGGCAAGGCTTCCAATACGCAGATAAAAACTCCTGTCATCTCGGCATGGCAGGAGTTTTCTTCTTGTCATAAAGCAGGTCATGACAAGTCCGGGCGGTTTCCTGCAAAGCGGCTCTGTCCCGCACGGTTCACGTTCCGAATATCGCGGTCTCCACCAGCATCCCGGCATTGCGCGAGTATATCTCGTCAAAGTCGCCGATGGGCAGAGGATTGACGCCCGAGCCGCACTCTATCGTATATCCCGGACGGTCATATTGCTGTATGAACCAGTCCTTATATCCCGCAAAGCCGGAGGCATACGGCGTTTCCTCCACCAGATAGCCGCTCAGCTCTCCAAGCCTGTTCGCCAGCTCCCGGCTTCCCTCCGGCTCCATATCCAGATACTTCCAATAGATAACATTCCCCTGCGTATGATATGACAGCGTTGCGGCGGGGTCGAACACGCGCGTAAAGTCATACATCGCGCGCGACTCGGCTGCGGAGAGCGGCGCCGGACCGACATAATCCCTCGGCGCCGGCTTCGTGTAGCCCTGTTCGAACTTGATCTTCCGCGCCTCTTCCCAGTTCGCGGGATATTGCAGGTTGAGGTCAACTCCCCTGATATTCGCCTTCCAGCCCTCCGGAAACGGAATGGACGGAAACGCACCGGCGATGCGCCCGGCCCCTTCATAATAAGCGCCGGATGTCAGCTCACCCGTCACAAGATCCATTGCATCCGGATCGACCGCAGGCGCAATGCAGATCGTGCTGCGCGCAAATATGCTTCGCGCGCCGACACCCTCGATACGCCCTCCGGTCATATAAGCTTTCGCCAGCTGTTCCATGAATTTCAGCAGCACCGGCGTTGTTATCCATTCGTTCGCATGGTGTTCCGCGTTATACAGCACCCGCCGCGGTCCTGACCCGGCTTTTATGTAATACAGCGGTTTTCCCATAACGCTTTTTCCAAACTCGCCAACATCCATAAAAGGATATCTTGCTGCGATACCACGAACGCAGTATGACACAAGTGTCGATGAGTAATCGATGTTGGTCGGCACCACATCGAACGGCAGAGGAACGACAACACCCGACCCTATACGTAGATTCAGCGGATCGAGTCCCGGATTCGCCGTTTCAACGGCCCGCAGGGAGCTTCCGTGGGTCATCGCGATTTTATAAAGGCTGTCTCCCTGTTTTACGGTATGCGACAAAAATCCCGTGTAATAGGGCATAAGCGCCGTGTTCGTCCTGCCGCCCGCAACACCGTCGGGCATAAGTCCCCTGTCTCTCTGAAATTCGGTCAGCGCCCGCTTCGTTTCCGGTCCGAATATCCCGTCGAGCGCCAGCGGGCCAAAGCCCGCCCTTGTCAGCGCCAGCTGAAGCAGCTGTACAGACGGGCCGCGCGAGCCCGTTTTTAAATATGCCATATCTCCCCATATTCCTTTCATTCAGCGGTAATACATATTATGCGCAAACTTTGAAAATGTAATTACATAATGAAAAAATGGAAGCGCAAACGCTGAAAAACGCCCGTATCGTCCGGTTCTTTGGCCTTTCTGTTTTTGCCGCCTAATTTTAGCTCATTTATTTTTCCGAAAGCCGAACATACTGAATCTGCTGAGAGGCGGCGGAAGTTCAGCTCCCGTCGGTCTGATGCGAAAAAACAGATAATCTGGTTTCTGGCGGAGGAAAAGCAAAATGCAAATGAAAAAAAGAACAACCGGCAGAGCGGCGAAGCGCTTTGCTGCCCTGGCTGCCGCGGCGGTGCTGACGTGTTCCGTCAGCGCGAGTGCGGCGGCGCTTGAGCTGGTCCCGGTCGGAAGGACCGTCGGCATATCGATGTCCGCCGGCGGGCTGCTCGTTTCCGGTCTGGCGGACGTTGAAACGGAAAACGGCGATATCTGCCCGGCAAGGGCGGCGGGCGTTTTTCCGGGTGATCTCATAACGGAGGTTGACGGCAAAGGCGTCTCGACCGCGGAGGAATTCATCTCGGCGATGTCCGGCGGCGGCGACAAGGTCTCTCTTACGGTCATACGGGGAGATAAGGAGATCCTGCTTACCGTAAAGCCCGTGGACTGCGGCGAAGGCGTGCGCAAGCTCGGCCTTTGGCTGCGCGACGGGATATCCGGCATAGGCACCATCACCTTCTATGACCCGGTCAGCGGCCTTTACGGCGCTCTCGGCCACTCGGTGAGCGATATGGACAGCGGCGTTATCATGCCTGTGGGCAGCGGCAGCATAATGCAGTCGCAGATCATAAACATCCGCCGCGGAGAATGCGGCACGCCCGGCGAGCTTTGCGGCTGTTATGATAACGGCGCGGTAGTCGGCGACATTGAGAAAAACACGTTTTCCGGTATTTTCGGCCGCATAGCGGACGGAGCTTACTGCGTGGGTGATACTATTCCCGTTGCGGACGAGGATGAAATACGCACGGGCGAGGCCACCATTATCGCAAACGTATCCGGTGAAAGCGTAGGCTCTTATAATATTCAGATAACGCGCGTCTATTCGGGCGATCGTTCCGGGCGGACGATGATGATCCAGATAACCGATCCCGAGCTTCTTGAACTGACCGGCGGCATCGTGCAGGGAATGAGCGGCAGTCCGATAATTCAGGACGGAAAGCTCATCGGTGCCGTGACTCATGTTCTCATATCGGATCCCGCAAAGGGATACGGCACAAGCATCCGTAACATGCTTGCAGCCTCCGGCAGCGCGGAGCTTGCGGCATAAACAGGCGGCGGGGAGCACACCCCGCCGCCTGTTTTTCTGCTGCCGAAAAAGCCCTTACCGGCTTTTCCGACAACGGGAGGCGCACTTCTGCACATGCTCACCGTACATCAATACAGGTTCTTAACATTTTTCCTAACACGAATTGTCGAATTATGTCGTCTTTGGTCGAAATGTCGAAAAATTAGAGATTATGTAAACATGTTTTTGTGATATTTATCTGTTTTAATATTGCAAATCTTGGATTTCTATGTTAAATTAAATAAGCTCAAGCGGTTTATTGGCTTAAAGATATAAATGCTTACCGTATTTATATGTACTATTATGGAGGAAAAGGAAAAATGGAAACAAAAATACGCATTCTCACTGCGGACGCAAACGACGACTATCGATTCTTATTGGGAAAGGCGATAGATGCGGACGGACGCTTTGAAGCGGTAGGCTCTGCCTCAGACGGTATCGAAGCGCTGGCCCTCATAACGGAGACCAAGCCCGACATTGTGCTGACAGATATCGTTCTGGCAAAGCTTGACGGCATTGGCGTGCTGCGCAGGCTCCCGGAGACCGGCGCCAATCCCAAGGTCATTGTCGTTTCCGGCTTTTTCAACGACAGCATCGTATCTGAATGCTCATCACTCGGCGTCAACTATTTTGTGCCCAAGCCCTGCGAAATATCCGCCCTTCTCGACCGTGCAGCCTCCGTTGCATCCGGCTCACTTCTTTCCGGCGCCGACTCTGACGCAAACGCCGTATCCCAGCGGCGCGAACAGAGCCTTGAGGCCGTTGTTACGGACGTAATACATGAGATCGGCGTTCCCGCACATATAAAGGGTTACCAGTATCTGCGCGAAGCAATCATCCTCACCATCAACGACATGGATGTTATCAACGCCGTAACAAAGGTCCTGTATCCGGAGGTCGCAAAGAAATTCGGAACAACGCCTTCGCGCGTCGAGCGTGCCATCCGCCACGCCATCGAGGTTGCTTGGGACCGCGGAGACCTTGAAACGCTCCAGCG